>CALXZS010000007.1 GCA_944393305.1 uncultured Clostridia bacterium
GGAAGAATGTATATTGGTATTTTAGCATATCTTACTGAACTATAAACTTTTTAACAAAAAATTTATACATAATTTTATTCATAGTTTTGAAAAAAAGTTAATAAATTGTAACATCTTTTTCACACTTTTTTCACAAATGGGTTGTATTATATATGTAAATTAAGTTAATATTAAATATATGAAGCAATTATTGCTTCAAGAAAGAAGGATATATTATGGATAATCAATATAACAATAATAACAATTTTAATAATGGCAACAACAATAGTTATATTAACACAAATGCTACTGAAACAAACAATAATTACAATTCTAACAACAATGGATTTAATAGTAATTTTAAGGCTACAAAACCACCAAAAAAGAAAAAGGAAAAAAAGCATAAAACAGGTCCTGGTTTTGGAAAAACTGTTGCTCTTCCATTTGTAAGTGGAATTGTTGGAGCTACCTTAGTTTTAGGAATTTGCTTTAGTGTTCCTAATATTAAAAATAATATTGTAGGAAGTACAAATACTGTTAGAGATAATAATTCTAATATTAATTATAACAATGTTAATTTAGATTTAGTTTCTCTTTCTGACATTTCAGATACAGGTGTTGCAGTTGCCCAAAAAGTATTACCTTCTATTGTTGGTATAAGTGTTGAATATTCTGTCAATTCTTTATTTTCTAGAAATCCTTCAACAGCTACTGCTGAAGGTTCTGGTGTAATAATAAGTTCTGATGGATATATTTTAACTAATAACCATGTAATTGATACTTCAAGTTCAACATCATCAAGTTCATATTATGAAGTAAATAAAGCAAGTAAAATTCAAGTTTATTTATACAATGATGATACACCTTATGATGCAAAAATAGTTGGAACTGATGAGCAAACTGATTTGGCTGTTATTAAAATTGATAAGACTGACTTAACAGCTGCAGAACTTGGAGACTCTGACACTGTTCAGGTTGGTGAATGGTGTATGTCTGTTGGAAATCCACTAGGAATGAGAAGTACGGTATGTCAAGGTTCAATTAGTGCTTTAAATAGACAAATAACAGATACAGAAGGAAAAACATACACTGTTATGCAAACTGATGCAGCAATAAATGAAGGTAACAGTGGTGGTGCTTTAGTTAACAGCAAAGGTCAAGTTATTGGTATAAATACATTAAAAGCATCTGGAGAAGGTGTTGAAGGTTTAGGTTTTGCTATTCCAATCAACTCTACTAAAGACATTTATAGTGATTTAATACAATATAATAAAGTAAAAAGACCATATATAGGAATAACTGGTAGTGATATTACTGAAGAAACAGTAGAAGCAAATCCAACATTTGATTTAAAAGTTGGTGCATATGTAAGAAGTGTTGATGACTACTCACCTGCTGAAAAAGCTGGTATAAAAGTTGGAGACATTATAACTCAAGCTGATGGTCAAACTGTTGAAAATATGGATGATTTAAATGAAATTAAAAATAGCCATCAAATCGGTGATAAAATGAATTTAACTATTTATAGAGATGGAAGCGAAACAACAGTTGAGCTAACACTTGCAGAACAACCTTAGTAAAAAAATATATTTTTCAAACATGTCACAACCAGTTCACAAAATGGACAAATTGAGTCATTATAATATAACCATAATCAGTAATTAAGTTACTCCGATTACTGATGTAAATAAAAAACATCCCCTTTTATTTTCTAAAAGAGCATATCTTCAAGGATATGCTCTTTTTTTGTATAGAAATCAATTTTTTTCATCCAATAAATGTATTATAAAAATTTTCCCAAATCATTTTTCTATAATCTTTTCAATTTGTTTTAAAATATTTTCTTTATTCAAACCATATATTTTTTCTAATTCTTCTATACTTCCCTGTCTAATAAATTTATCCGGATAAGCAAAATTTATTTTTTTTACATCTTTTATATTATTATTTAATATAATTTCATTTATTGCACTTGCTAGACCATTTATAATAGTTCCATCTTCTATTGTAACTACAAATTTTGTTTTTTTGATAGATTGCATCATGCAGTTTTTATCTATTGGTTTTAAAAATCTTGTATTGATTACTTCTGCATTTATTCCTCGTTTTTTTAATTCTTTTGCAACCCACATTGCTCTTTCAACCATTTTTCCAATTGCAATTATGCTAACATCTTTTCCGTCTAGTAGTTTTTCAGCTTTTCCATAAAACATTGGTTTTTGGCTTTTTATTTTTATTAATCCCTCTTCTCCACCTCTTGGATATCTAATTACTATTGGTCCATATGCAGTGATTGCAAATTTCATCATATCTTTTAATTCTTTTAAATTTTTTGGAGCCATTATTGTGACATTTGGTATTAATCTGAAAAATGCCATATCTAAAAGTCCTTGATGTGTTTCCCCATCTGCTCCAACTAATCCAGCTCTATCTACACACATAATTACATGTAATTTTTGAATTGCAATATCGTGTATAATTTGATCATACGCTCTTTGATAAAAAGATGAATATATTGGTACAATTGGTATCATACCTGATTTAGCCAAACCTGCTGATACACCTAAAGCATGTTGCTCTGCTATACCTACATCAAAAAATCTATCTGGAAATTCTTTAGCAAATTCAGTAAGACCTGTACCATCTTTCATTGAAGCTGTTATGCCAACAATTTTTTTATTGGTCTTAGCTAATTTGCAAATTGTTTCTCCAAATATTTTTGAATATGTATCTCCATTCTTTTTTATTTCTTTTCCAGTATCTATATCAAATTTACCTATTGAATGAAATTTGTCTGGATTTTCTTCTGCATATTTATATCCTTTACCTTTTTTAGTTATAACATGTATTAAAACAGGCATATCAATTTGTTTGCTTTTCTTAAATATACTTTCTAATGCAGAAATATTGTGCCCATCTACTGGACCTAAATATGTAAAACCAATTTCTTCAAAAAACATTTTAGGAATTATTAGTTGTTTTATACTTCTTTTTACATTTTGTGTAAATTTTATTATTGGCTTTCCTACCTTTGGAATTTTAAGTATTATCTTTTTTGCATAGCTGTTTGACTTAGTATATAGTTTTTTTGTTCTAAGTCTACTTAATAACATATTCATTCCGCCAACACTTTTAGATATGCTCATTTCATTATCATTAAGTACTACTGTCATTTTTGTCCCAGTGTATCCTACATCATTTAATGCTTCTAATGCCATTCCTCCGTGTTAGTGCACCATCACCAATAACTGCAAGTACAGAATAATTTTCTTTTCCAATATCTCTCGACCTTGCCATTCCTAGTGCTGCTGAAATAGATGTACTACTATGTCCTGTATTAAAACAATCTGATTTATTTTCACTTGTTTTTGGAAATCCGGCCACACCATTTAATTCTCTTAATGTTTGTATTTTTTCTTTTCTTCCATTTAATATTTTATGTGTATAAGTTTGATGTCCTACATCCCATATTATTTTATCTTTATTTACATCAAAAACAGATTCTAGTGCAATAGTTAATTCTACAACACCTAAATTAGAAGCTAAATGACCTCCTTTTTTTGACACAATATCTATTATATATTCTCTAATTTCTTTTGCTAATATTTTTTTATCTTCTATTTTTAATTTTTTTAAATCCCTTGTATTTTTTACTTGTTCTAACATAATTCCACATCCTATTATTACTATTAAAGGTCTAATAAATACTAGTAAAGTTGTCATTACCACTTATACATATAATAATGATAACACTAAAATTTATTAGACCTTTTTTCTATTTATATACATATTTCTGAGGATTTACTTGCTCACCATTCAATCTTATTTCGAAATGCAAATGATTTCCTGTTGAATTACCAGTAGAACCTACTGCTGCAATATTGTCTCCTGCTTTTACACTTGTTCCTTTTGATACATATAGTCTACTACAATGACCATAATATGTTGTAACTCCATTGCCATGGTCTATGACAACTAAATTACCATAACCACTACTCCATCCAGAACGAATAACGGTTCCATCCGCTACTGCTTTTATTGGTGTTCCTCCACTAGCTGCTATATCTAGACCTTTATGAGTATGGTCTCTAATACTTTCATTTGCGCCAAATCTTGATGATATTCTTCCAGTTACTGGTACACATGCTAAATATATACCATTTACCGTTCTACTATCTTTTTCCTCTTTTTCTTCTAATTGAGTTTGTAGATCTTCTGCCATCTTATTTTTTGCAATTTGAATATTCTCTTCATTCACTTCGTCAACATTTTCTAAATAAATAGTATTTATAACTAGGTTTGGTTCTAATTCACTATATGTTTCTTTTAATGACGCAACTAGACTTTCAGCTTCCTCCATAGAATTTACATATATTTTATCTTCTTCGTTATTAAGGTCTGCTACTTCATAAACTCTATAAACATTTTTTGCACTATCTTCTAACTTTGCAAGTACTGTTTCTTCATCTACTTGGTCACGACTAACTAGACTCATTGAGTAATCTACATCATCTAATTCAACAAATGCAATATTCTCTTCGTCTGTACTTAATATATTTTCATTAATTTCCTCTTGGAATTCATCTTCGTCCCCAACGTATCCTAATTGTTCTCCATTTAAACTAACTGCATAAGCTGGTTTAAATTTTATAAATATTATTGCAATTATTATTGTTAAAGCAATAGCTATTATCTTAAAGAATTTCATCGTTTGTTTCGTATAATATGCTATTCTTTTACTTAAAATAAATGTTCACACTCCTTTTATTTTTGTGACGACAATGTTAATTATACCATATATTCTTAACAAATTCAAATCAAATTATACTAAAAACTCAAAATTTTTACTATTTATCTATTTTTTTACAAGAAAAACGAGCAAATTTTATAGAAATTGCTCGTTTTTTCTCTTTTTTACTCGTCTTTTCTTTTATTTTATACCTTTTATATTTCTACAACATCCATTTCAGATGTATAATTATTATTTCCATAAGCAAAAACAATATATAATTCTCCATTTGGTCCTTGTATAAATGTTTGAATATTATCTATTTTATACATTTCATCTTCTGGATTTCTTTGATATACTTGGTATCCCGCTTCTGCCATTTGTGCAGCATTATCACTTTCTTGGCTTATTCTAGTTTTTATTCTATTTTCTACTACGCTTTCTTCAATTCCTCTATTATTTAAAATGTCTCTTATTCCTACATTTTGACCAGTTGCTAAATTATAATTATATGTTTGAACCATTATTCTTTGAGGGTTATCGCCCTCTTTTATTGTTGCCATTATTGCAACAGAAAGTATATCATTATTAATATATGCAGTATATGATAAATTATATATTGTATACACATTTGTGCCTGCCATTACAGAACTTATTTTATCTGCAAAAACTGTTTGACTTATATTGTTGTATCCTGCTACAACATCACCTTGAATATTTATATATGGAATATTTACATCTATATCATATTTTCCATCTACAACTTGTGCATTAGAATATGCTGTATAAACTATATCTTGTGAAGGATCTACTTTATTAATTTGACCAGCATATTGGTTAGAGTAAAATTCATTAGTAAATAAATCTAAAAATTCTTGTTTTACTCCATATCCATAGCCATAATCTGAATTTTCAGCACCTCCACCTATTATATCATTTTCATAGCCACCTGTTGCTGTTTCTTCTCCGAAAAATTGAACATATACCGCAATTCCTATTGAAACTATACAAATTATTACTATTATTGTATATAATACATATCTTATAACCTTTGTATTCATTTTTTTACTCCTATATTTTTATATTATTATTTTATTATGATTGTATATATTAAATTTCGCAGTTCCGCGCAGTTTGGAGCTGTAAAATTCGAAGAATTTTAGCTGCGACAGTAAGGAACAAGAAATCTAATATATACAATCTTATACAATCTTTTTTATATTATAGTATTTTACTTGTATAATCTTGTATATTGAAGATTTTATAGTTCCTTGTGGTCGCTGCTCAAATTCTCTGAATTTGACAGCTCCAAACGCACTTCGCTTAAATCCTTTAAGCTCGTTTGAACGCTTACGCGGAACTTAAAAATCTTTAATATACAAGTTTTTTAAATTAATAGAATATAAATTGTAACTTCTATATTTTATTATAACATTCTTTTTACAAGAGTACAATTGATTTTCACAAAAAAATTACAATTCATAAATGGCAAAATATTTGACTATTTGAGCATTTTAATGTATTATATAGTAAGTTAAATATAGATTGGAGAAAGTGGAAAATATGTTATGTTCAGATTGTAAAAAAAATACAGCTGTCATTTTTGTAAATAAACAAAACGAAAAAGGAGAAATGAAAACAGAAGGTTATTGCTATGACTGTGCTAAAAAAAGAGGAATCAATCCTTTAAATGCATTTTCTAGTAATTCTAACTTAACTGAAAGTGATATTAATAATATGACCGAGCAACTAAACTCAATGTTTAAAGATTTATCTGGTAATTTAGCAATTCAAGGAATTACTCAAGAAGAACTTGAGCAAATGTCTGAAGAAATGGCAAATGCTGAAAATGGTGATACAGTGGATGAAAATGGTCCTAAAGGATTTGCTATACCACTTGGGTCAATTTTTTCAGGAATGTTTGGCAATAATTCAGATAAAAGTAATAATTCTAAAACAACTAAGACTAAGGAAGAGAAAAAACAAAATAAAAAATTAAAAACTCTTTATACTTATGGTACAAACCTTACCAATAAAGCTAGAAATGGAGAAATTGATAAAGTTATTGGTAGAGAGAAAGAAATTACTAGAATTATTGAAATATTAAATAGAAGAACTAAGAATAACCCTTGTTTGATTGGTGAACCAGGTGTTGGTAAAACTGCTATTGCCCAAGGTTTAGCTCTTAGAATTGCCGAAGGAAATGTTCCTGCTAAACTATTAAATAAGGAAGTATTTTTATTAGATATGACTGCACTTGTTGCTGGAACTCAGTTTAGAGGTCAGTTTGAAGCTAGAATGAAAGCTGTTATAGAAGAATGTAAATTAGCTAAAAATATTATTTTAGTTATAGATGAAATTCACAATATTATTGGTGCTGGTGATGCAGACCATTCTATGAATGCTGCCAATATTTTAAAACCATCTTTAGCAGATGGAACAATTCAATTAATTGGTACTACAACTTTAAATGAATACAGAAAATATATTGAAAAAGATTCAGCTTTAGAGAGAAGATTTCAACCAGTTATTGTTGAAGAACCATCAATAAATGATAGTATTGAAATTTTAAAAGGAATTAAAGGATATTATGAAGATTATCATAAGGTTCAAATTCCTGATGAAGTAATTAGACAAACAGTTTTAATGTCTGAAAAATATATACATGATAGATTTTTACCAGATAAGGCTATTGACGTTTTAGATGAAGCTTGTTCAAGAATTAATTTGAACAATAAAGATTTATATGATTTAGAAGTATTAAAAAACAAATTGGCAGAAGTTCAGTCTAAGAAAGAAGCTGCTGCTGAAGCCGATTCTACTGAAGATTACAAAAAGGCTGCTGAACTTAAAACTCAAGAATGTTCTTTAACAGAACAAATTGAGGCTATAACTAAAAAAATGAAGCCTGTTTCTCTTACTGTTTCAGATATTGCAAGGGTAATAGAGAACTGGACTAAAATTCCTGTTCAAAAAATTACAGAAGAAGAAACTCAAAAATTACTAGCTTTAGAAGATAACCTTCATAAAAGAGTTATTGGTCAAAATGAAGCTGTTGCAGCCGTATCTCGTGCTATTAGAAGAAATAGAGCAGGTTTAAAAAGTACAAAAAGACCACCATCATTTATATTTGTTGGTCCAACAGGTGTTGGAAAAACTGAACTTGCAAAAGCACTTGCTTGTGAAGTTTTTGGCAGTGAAGAAGATATTATTAGAATTGACATGTCAGAATATATGGAAAGCAATTCTACTGCAAAACTTATAGGTGCTCCTCCTGGATATGTTGGTTATGATGACGCTGGTCAATTAACAGAAAAAGTTAAGAGACATCCTTATTCTATTGTACTTTTAGATGAAATAGAAAAAGCTCATAGTGATGTTTTTAATATTTTATTACAAGTGCTTGATGATGGTAGATTAACAGACAGTCAAGGAAATACTGTTAGTTTTGAAAACACTATAATTATAATGACATCAAATGCTGGTTCTAATCAAAATATGAATTCTATTGGTTTTGGAACAAGTTCATATGCCAAAAATAAGGTTTATGATACTTTGAAAGAAACTTTTAGACCTGAATTTTTAAATAGAGTAGATGAAATTGTAATATTTGATGCTTTGACCCCTGAAGAATTAACACAAATTGTTGATTTAATGTTGAAGGACACTCAAAATGTTTTAAATGATAGAAATATAAAAATGTATGTGTCTGATGAAGCAAAAAAATATTTATTAGACAAAGGTACAGATATAAAATATGGTGCAAGACCACTTAGAAGGGCAGTTCAAAGATATATTGAAGATGAATTATCTGACATGCTTTTAAGAAGTGAACTAAAAAATGGTCAAAAAGTATTTATAGATTTGGCAGAAGATAAATTATCTTTTAGCGTCAAAGATTAGGAGGATTATAAATGAAACACGTACCAAATATTCTAACAGTAATCAGATTTATATTTATACCATCAATTGTAGTATCATTGGTATATAATAATTATGCTTTAGCTTTAATACTATTTACGCTTTCATCTTTAACAGATGTTCTGGATGGTAAAATAGCTAGAAAGTACAATGCAATTTCTGATTTTGGCAAACTTATGGATCCATTAGCAGATAAACTAACACAGCTTTCTGTACTTTTAACATTAGCAATAAAAAATGTTATCCCTATTTGGATAGTTGTTATTTTAGTTTTAAAAGAAACTGTTATGATAGCTGGTGCATCTTTCCTTTATGGAAAAAGCTTAGTTGTGTCAAGTAAATGGTATGGAAAATTAACAACAGTTTTAATATATATTGCAGTAGTAAGTTCTTGCTTAATTAAAATATTTAATTTACCTGATTTTGATATTTATATATACATACTTGCAATTATATTTGCTATATTCTCTTTATTTAAATATTTTATATATTTTTATGGAAATGGATATTTACCTAATAAAGAGGAACTTAAAAAGCAATCTCAAACTGTACCAGAAAAGAATACAAAAAAATAGAAAACTCAATGTTGCAACATTGAGTTTTTTTACTCATAATCTTCTAGTTTTTTTGCTAATTCGTTTTCTCCATTTGCTGTAATACCTTGTTCTAGTAATTTTACATCTTCTTCTGGTAAATACTGAGTAGGTATATCTGTAACCTCTTTTAGTACAGTATTTCCATCATCATCTATTGTATAAACAGCAATATAATCATCTTTAACTGTTATTAAATAATGTTGTTCACATGTTCCTTCAAATTCTTTATATAGTTTTACTTCATCTGGTGTGAAACTTTCAATTTGCCAATCACTATATGCTGTTTTAAAATATTCTTCATCTTTATTTACTTCATCATCTTCTATTTGCTCTTTTTGAATTATTGTATGTCCACATTCATTATAATGTTTTTCAAAGCAAATTGTTGCATTTGGAGATAATTTTACATCTGATTGATTAGTAGCAATAATTTCATCTGTATTTTCTAGTTCGTTATTTTCAATCATTTCATTTACTTTTCTTATTTCATTTATTTGTGCTTCTTCTAATTTTTTATCATCTAATATGCTGAAAATTATTCCACATATCATGCCTAATACAATTGCTGAACAAATTAAGATAATAATTGTTGTTTTTTTCATATAACCAACTCCATTTCATTTGGTTATATTTTTACCAATTATTCCAAATTTATTCAGTTTTTTAGTTTTAAATTTATTTCAATCATTAAACTCCAAAAAGAGCCTGGGAATTATCCCATGCTCTTTTTTCAGATAGATTTTAGAACAACAAATTTCCAATTGCTAAAGCAATCTCTTTTTTGGTCTCACACTCGCAAACAATACCCGCTTCATTCACTACCATTGCCCAATGTTTTCCTCCACCAATTTTCGAAAGATCATTTGCTACAATATAATCTGCATGATTTTTTTCACGCAATCTTGAAGCAACTTTTAATAATTCTTCTTTACTCACTCCATCCAACAATTTGAAACCCACCAACTTTACATTAGGTTCCATTTGTTTAATTAAGCCAATAACTTTTGGCGTCAAAGAAAACATTGTCATTAGATGTGGTTCATAAGAGGAAATTTTCCCACTATTATCGGTGACTACTTTGGGATTTTCAAACACTCTCATAAGCATATCCTTGCTTATTTTCTCTCTTGAAGTTGTTTGAATAATATCCCAAATTTCATCAACAAGGTCTTCTGCCTTTACTACATACTTTCCTGCATAATCTCCAACTGCCGCAGAATGAATTATAACATCAATCTTGTGTTCACTAAAGACTTTTTTAAGAGCCTCTATTAAATCTTGCGTAGATTCGATTGTTATAAACTCAATCTTTTCGCTGTTTGTATGTGGTTTGTAGGACATTTTAGTAGAAATATAAAAGACCTTATTAATTTCATCAGCCTTTTCCTCAAGAAGAGTGTCAGCCAATACACACCCAAGCGCTCCTGTTGACATGTTGGTAATTTTCATCACAGAGTCAATCCTCTCGTTTGTAGGTCCTGCCGTGATAATAACATTTTGTTTCATCATTCTTCTCCTCCATTGTTTTCAGCTGTCACAAAGATAGATCTAGGATTATTTAAATAATTATCACTCCTTCCAAATCTACTAAGTTCATCTGCTACCCAAAATTCTCCATACAAATATTGCGTATGTGTTTCTGACAAAGATACAATATGAGTTGGTCTTTCTTTTGTATTAAGTCCATCTTTTTTCAGCCATTCTTTTTCATGAACAGAAATTGGACCATAAACATAACTTTGACCATCACCATACTTTTTGCCCTGATATCTACTTACACAGTTAAGAACAAAAGTGTACAAAGATTCATTATGATTATGAATTACTACTGTTTCTTCCTCAAAAACATGTGTATTAGAATTAGAGCAAATTGCCATTATTGCAAAAAGATTTTCTTTGTATTCTGGATTTCTTGCAATGTAGTAAGCCACATGATAATACTCCATGCAATTTAAAATATATATTTTTTTACCTTTAACCCAGAATTCATGTTTTTCCAATTCATTGGATAAAAATTCACTAGGTGGAATATATGTGATTTTTCTTGCCATTGGTTCTGCTCCTGAGGCATATCCCTTAGGAATCTCTCGCTTTTTTCCATCTTGAAAAATTACGGTTTTATTGATTCCATTATCATAGTAGCTTCCTGCTACTACAACCTTTCCATCTTCCGAAAACTTTGCATAATCACTATCCCATTTCCGTACATATGCCATTTCGGGAAACAAAGTAATGTCCGGATTTTTCTCTTCCATGATTTTGAACGCATTAATAAGTTGTTCGTCAATACTATCTGTTTGAATTAAATATTCGTCTCTTGAATTACAATCCAGAGTCATATTTAATTGACACATTAATACTGACAAATAGTTATTCATCCGCATTTTTTCTACTCCTTTCTTATTGATACTTGAATTATATACCACAAAATGATATAATTCAAATACATATTAGTAATATTTATTATAACAAGGAGTTATATGTATGAATATAAATTTTGAATCTTATA
Organism: uncultured Clostridia bacterium; assembly: GCA_944393305.1. Taxonomy (GTDB): domain Bacteria; phylum Bacillota; class Clostridia; order TANB77; family CAG-508; genus CAG-793. The sequence goes on from CALXZS010000007.1 coordinate 11,735, forward strand.
AAATATTTTACTATGTTACCATATATCGGCAGTATTAGTAAAGCTGCTAATTTTCTATATATTTCACAACCAGCTGTAACAAAATCTATCAAAAAATTAGAAGAAGATTTATCAATAACGCTTTTTTATAGAACTCCAAAAGGAGTTACTTTAACTGAAAATGGTAAGGTATTTTTTGAATTTATAAAAAATGGTGTTGAAAGTTTTATTAATGGTGAACACAAGCTTACAGCTCTTAACAATCTAGAAACTGGTGTACTAAGAATTGGTGCAAGCTCCACTGTTACCAAATATTTTTTACTTCCTTATATAGCAAAATTTCACAAAGAATATCCCAAAATTGATATTTCAATTACAAATCATTTAACAAGTACAATGATTTCATTATTAAAAAAAGGGAGTCTTGACCTTTTAGTTGTTAATCTTCCTATGAAAGCAGATAATACTTTAAATATTATTCCTTGTGCAAAACTACATGATTGTTTTGCTCGGAAATTTAGAATACAAAAATCAAATAGATAAGAAAATTTCTTTAGAGAACTTAGTTGAAAATTATCCTATTATTACTCAAAAAGAGCCTTCTAATACTAGAACTTTTCTTAATTCTATAATGGAGAAAAACAATATTGAATTTCATCCTAAATTTGAAATTGTTAGTTATAGTTTAGTTAAAGATTTTGCCAAAATAGGAATGGGAATTTCATATATAACCAAAGAATTTGCTAAATCTGAACTTCAAAATAAAGCCCTATATCCAATTCCTATAATTGAAAAAATTCCAAGTAGACAGTTGCGGTTTAATAACTCCAAAATCTACAATAGCCACTCTTGCTACCAAAAAGTTAATCAATATGATTTTGAACATTAGGGAGAATCCTTAATGTTCAAAACAAATTTCTCCTCTTTCATCTGTTCTATATATTTTACAATTAATATCTTTTAGTCTTCGTATAACTCCCTCATTTGGATGTCCGAAATTATTATTTTTTCCAACTCCTATTAATGCTATCTTAGGGCTTACAGCTTCTAAGAATCTTTGCGTTGATGATGTTTTTGAACCGTGATGTGCAACTTTTAAAACCGTACATCTCAGTTTTTCTAAATTATTTTCATACAATTTTAATATTTTTTCTTCTGCAAGTTTTTCTATGTCGCCTGTAAACAACATTGAAAAATCTTTCCATATAAACTTAAATACTAATGCATTATTATTTTTTACATTGTCGTTTATTAGTTCATTATCTGGATACAATATTTCTATACTAGCATTTTTTATTTTTAAAACATCTCCTTTTTTTACATTTAATGTATTAATATTTTTCTTATTAACAAGTTCCATAAATTCTCTAAATTCATTTGATTCTTGTCCTAGAGAAGAAATTACAACATTTTTCACCTTAATATTTTCAATCACATACATCAGCCCTTGATAATGGTCTGAATCAAAATGTGATACTATTACATAATCTAGTGAAATTATTCCTCTATCTAATAAATATGGAAGAAGTGTCATTTCTCCCACATCCAATTCACTTGAATACGAACTTCCTCCACCATCAATTAGTATGTTTTTATTATTTACTCTTATTAAAGTACTATCTCCTTGTCCTACATCTATAAAATTTATACTCAAGTCTTTTTTTCTTGAAGTTAATATAGGAAATGTTAAATTTAATATAATTATTACTATCATCATACTTGGCAATAATCTTTTAACTTTTTTAATTTTTTCTGGAAATCTGATAAAAAATAAGCAAATATAAAACATACAAGCAAGGAATAAATTTGGTGTTGGAAGATATATTTTTGACAGTGGCATATCTGCACAATAATGTGCTATTCCAATTAATAATTTAATTATAAAATTTATTATCATCCATGCTGGTTCTAAGATTTCGCCTAGTATAAAAGAAATAAAAATCAAGGCAAATATTGCTATAACTGCAATTCCTAGAAGTGGTCCTGCAAGTAAGTTTGAAATTACAAATGAAAAAGAAAAAGTATTAAAATTCAAAAGCATTATTGGTATTATTATAATATTTGCTGAAATTGTAACACTTATGGCTGTTATTAAATTTCTTTTTAATTTAGATTCTTTTTTATTAAAATATTTTGTAAATAGTTCTGTTAATTTTTCATTAAATAATACTATGCCTATAACTCCTCCATAAGATAGTTGAAGTCCAACATCAAATATTATATATGGATTGCTTATTAATTGAAATATAATGGCTACTGCCATGCTTGTCCATATATCTACTCTTCTATGAAAAAGACTTGCTAATACCATCATTATCGCCATTATACCTGACCTTACAACAGAAGCAGTATTTCCTGTTAAATTCATAAATAATATAATAACTATTATCATTATAACTTTACCCATTTTATTTCTTTTTATTATCTTATTTACATATCCAACAGCTAAAATAATATAAGTAAAATGTGACCCCGAAACGGCTAACATATGAGTCAAATTTGAATTTTTAAAATCATTTTCTATTTCTTTAGATATTCCACTTCTGTCTCCTATTGCTATTCCAATTCCAAGTTCAGCTTCATCTTTTTCTAGATTTTTTCTTAAAGTCTTTTTTACATAATTTTTAAATTGTACAATATATTTTTGTATTTTGCTTCCATTTTCTTTAGATATTATTTTATAATTTTCAATATCAAATGTTCCATATATTTTCTGAGTTTTTAAATAGAGTGAATAATCAAAACCTCCATAATTCCTTTTTCCATCTGGTTTTATGTATTCTCCTGAAAAACTAATTTTATCTCCATATTCCAATTTATTATCTTTTTTTAGATTTATTATAAACCTTTTATTGTTTAAATTATCTTTACTTTTTATCTCAATGATATACACATTTTTATATTCTTTTTCTTCTTTTTCATCTACTATAATTCCTATATACTGTTTATTACTATCTATATTTACTTTATTATAATCTAAAAAGACTACACTTAAATTGTGTAGTCCAACTATAATTAAAATATATATAATGGCTATCACACAAATTGGTCTATTCAAAATATTCCTTTCTGTGCCCCCATTTTTTATTGTCTTTCTTCAGATAAATACTGTTTCATCATATAACCTGTTCCATCTGTAACATATACTTTATACCAATCTCCCTCTTCTCCATTAACTGTAACCGGTGTATTTAACCCGACACTTGCAACTGCCTCTGAATCTGTTGATGTGCTTGCTCTTATATACACTGCCTCAACATTTACATACATTGTTTTTGGATATGAACTGTTTCCTGTTTGAGTTTGCTCTTCATTATCAGTTGTTTCAGTAGGTTCTACTGTATTCTCATCAACAGAATTTTGGTTGTCTGTATTTTCATTATTATTAGTTTGCTCTCCTGAGTTATTGCCTTCATCATTTATTTCTTGATTATCTGTTTCTTGATTTGTTTCTGAATTACTCTGTCCTTCTACACCATTTACATTACTTGCAAAAATCCATCCTGAAACTGTATCATTTTGAACATATGCCCATTTTCCTGTTATTGATATAACTAATACTTCACTTCCAGATGATATTGTATTTAGTTTGCTTGAATTAAGTAATGGCAATACATATACATCTGAATTTTGATTGATTATCCCTTTTGCATTTGCAGTTGGTGCAATATTTGTATTAGCTGTTTGAGTTTCTACCTTAACATATTGTTTACTTACATAACCTGTATAATCTTGGTATTGTATTTGATACCAATCTCCATCTTCACCTATAATTTCAAATGTTGCATTACCAGGCATTCTTACAACTAAATTAGAACTTGTTGATGGGCTTTCTCTTAAATTCAGAAAAGTCGATCCTGTTATAGTTCCTGTTTGTGCCAAAGTAATTCCTGACATAAATAAAGTCAGTATTACTAAAAGGACTAAGCTTTTTAATATATATTTCTTCATATCATTCTCCTTATTTTACAAGTAAAGTATATAACGAATTAGGCAAAAAGTCAATATGTTTTTGGGAACACCTCTCACTCAACGCTCGCTCGTTACGCTCCGCTCCTACGTCGCCTACGCTCACTTGAAATGCTCAAGAACATATCTTAAAGAGAAAAGTATAATCAAAGCTGTGAATAGTAACACAAAAATAGCAAGGTGCTACAATTTCTTGTAACCCTTGCTATTATTATATTATTACTCAATTATTTCTGAAACAACTCCAGAACCAACTGTTTTACCACCTTCACGGATAGCAAATCTTAATCCTTGTTCGATAGCGATTGGTGTGATTAATTCGATTGTCATATCTACGTTATCTCCAGGCATTACCATTTCTGTTCCTTCTGGTAAATCAATTAAACCTGTAACGTCTGTTGTTCTGAAATAGAATTGTGGTCTATATCCATTGAAGAATGGTGTATGACGTCCACCTTCTTCTTTTGTTAGAACGTATACTTGTGCTTTGAATTTTGTATGTGGATGTATTGTTCCTGGTTTTGCAAGAACTTGTCCTCTTTCAACTTCTTCTCTTTGTATACCTCTTAATAGAACACCTACGTTGTCACCAGCTTCTGCTTGGTCAAGTGTTTTTCTGAACATTTCGATTCCAGTTACAACTGTTTTCTTTCTTTCTTTTGAAAGTCCAACAATTTCAACTTCATCAGATAATTTTAATGTTCCTCTTTCTACTCTACCTGTTACAACAGTTCCTCTTCCTGAAATTGTCATAACATCTTCGATAGGCATTAAGAATGCTTGATCTACTGGTCTTTCTGGTGTTGGTATATAGCTATCAACTGCATCCATTAATTCGTTAATGCATTTGTATTCTGGTGCATTAGGATCTTTTGATGTTGACTCTAATGCTTTTAAAGCTGAACCTTTAATTACTGGAATTTCATCTCCAGGGAAACCATAGCTTGAAAGTAAGTCTCTAACTTCCATTTCAACTAATTCTAATAATTCTGGGTCATCAACCATATCGCATTTATTTAAGAATACAACGATATATTTAACACCAACTTGTCTTGCTAAAAGTATATGCTCTCTTGTTTGAGGCATTGGACCATCAGCTGCTGAAACAACTAATATTGCTCCATCCATTTGTGCAGCACCTGTAATCATGTTCTTTACATAGTCTGCGTGTCCTGGACAGTCAACGTGAGCATAATGTCTCTTATCTGTTTCGTACTCAACGTGTGCTGTATTAATTGTAATTCCTCTTGCTTTTTCTTCTGGTGCGCTATCAATTGCACTGTAATCTTCAAATTGTGCTTGTCCTTTTAAGCTTAATACTTTTGTTATAGCTGCTGTTGTTGTTGTTTTACCATGGTCAACATGTCCGATTGTTCCTATGTTAACGTGTGGCTTACTTCTAACAAATTTTTCCTTAGCCATTTTAAAATCCTCCTTATTTTTTATTTATTAATTTAAAACATTAATAACTCTTTAAGACTTTACTAAATTTTATTTAGCATTTACATTCTATATCATTTTAGTAAAAAATGCAAGTCTTATTCAGTTTTTATTTTAAGTTATATTCAAACTCTTAATTAATTTTCATTTAAGGACCGTCCCAAACTGAAAATTAATCTTGTTTCTTTGCTCTTGAAGAAACTATTTGATCTAAGATAGATTTTGGTACTTCTTCATAATGTGAAGGTTCCATTGAATATGTTCCTCTACCTTGTGTTTTAGAACGTAAGTCTGTTGCATAACCAAACATTTCTGAAAGTGGAATAAATCCTCTTATTACTTGGTTACCACTTCTTGCTTCCATTCCTTCCATTCTACCACGTCTACTATTAATATCACCAATAACATCTCCCATATATTCTTCTGGAACTGTTATTTCAACTTTCATAATAGGCTCTAGTAAAACAGATTTAGCTTGCTTACATCCTTCTTTGAATGCCATTGATGCTGCAATTTTGAATGCCATTTCTGAAGAGTCAACTTCATGGTATGAACCATCAACTAAAGTTGCTTTGAAGTCTATAACTGGATATCCTGCAAGAACACCACTCATAGAAGCTTCTCTCATTCCTTCTTCTACTGGTTTTATATATTCTTTTGGTACTGCACCACCAACAATTTTGCTTTCAAATTGTACACCTGAACCTGGTTCCAATGGTTCCATTTCAAACCATACATCACCATATTGTCCATGTCCACCTGATTGACGTACAAATTTACCTTGTACTCTAACTTTGTTTCTAATTGTTTCTTTGTAAGAAACTTGTGGTTTACCTACGCTACATTCTACTTTGAATTCTCTTTTTAATCTATCTACTATAATGTCTAAGTGTAATTCACCCATACCTGCTATAATAGTTTGACCTGTTTCTTGGTCTGTCCATGTTTTGAATGTTGGATCTTCTTCAGCAAGTTTTGCTAAAGCTACACCCATTTTTTCACTATTTGCCTTGTCTTTTGGCTCAATAGCAATATCAATAACTGGCTCTGGGAATTCCATAGATTCTAGGATAACTGGATGATCCATATCGCAAAGTGTATCACCTGTTGATACATCTTTTAATCCTACTGCTGCTGCAATATCTCCAGCATATACTTTTTCAATATCTTGTCTGTGATTTGCGTGCATAAGTAAAATTCTACCGATTCTATCCTTCTTATCCTTTGTAGCATTTAATACTGTTGAACCTGTTGTAATTGTTCCTGAGTAAACTCTAAAGAAACATAATTTTCCAACAAATGGGTCTGTCATTATTTTAAATGCTAATGCTGAGAAAGGCTCTTTATCATCAGTCTTTCTTTCTACTTCGTTTCCATCTTCATCTACACCTTTAATTGGTGGGATATCTACTGGTGATGGTAAATAATCAACTATTGCATTTAATAATTCTTGTACACCTTTATTTTTGTATGATGAACCACATGTTACTGGAACTAATGTATTTGCAATTGTTCCTTTTCTTAATCCAGTTTTTATTTCTTCTTCAGATAGTTCTTCACCATCTAAATATTTCATCATTAATTCATCATCTTGTTCAGCAACAGCTTCAACCATTTCTGCTCTATATTTTTCTGCATCTGCTTTCATATCTTCAGGAATATCTGTTTCTTCTATTTCTTTTCCTAAATCATCTTTGTGGATGAAAGCTTTCATTTTTATTAAGTCAACTATTCCTTTGAAATTATCTTCAGCTCCTATTGGAAGTTGAATTGGAACAGGATGACATCCTAGTCTTTCTTTCATTTGG
>CALXZS010000008.1 GCA_944393305.1 uncultured Clostridia bacterium
TTAATTATTTTTAACAATAAAAAATCAAAAAATATAAAATAATAAAATTTATTATTAAAAAAATTTAAAAAATAATTATTTTTTATTTTTTTATTTAATTTAAAAAAAAAATAATTTAATAATTTCAAAAAAATATTTGATTAATTTTTTTACATAATTAATTAAAATATTTGAATAATATATTTTTATTCTTAATTTATAATTATTTTATTTTTTAATATTTTTTACTTGCCTGATTTTTTTTATTTTCATATCCTTTACCTCTCTTTTTTTATAAAATTTATCACTTAGTTTATGTCCTTTTTCTTTGCCAATTTGTCAATTAAAGCAATTCTCTTTTTTAAGAATCTGATATTTTGATTGTTATAATTCTTTACGTTTTATAATCATAACTATTGAAACTTATTTTTTATATTTTCTCAAATCCTCAGCATTTTTTCTTTATATTTTTTCTAGTTTTTGACATTTTTTCAACCATATTTTACTTTCACTTGCTATTCATTAAACCGATAGATTCTTAATAGCGTTTTTGTGTTTTGTCTTTTTGTCACTCGCATTTATCCTCATATTTTCGCCTAATTCTACTATAAATCAACATTTTTTTACATTTTTATCTTTTTATAGCCCTTCTTTTAGCAATTTTCAGCTAGTCAAAAAGTCAATTTAACTATATCAATGCAAGTAAATACATTAACTAAAGTTATACATTTCAATAATTATGTATACCTTTTGAAGTTTATTTCTTGTTTACCTCTTTTTTTACAAAATTCTTGTTTTTTTCTTTATTCCCTTATTATTCAAGAGTTCATTTTTTGTCATTTATAAACAACTGTTTTTATATTCCTTAAAATTTTAGTTTCTTTTCTTTTTATACTTTTTTTATTTTCTTTAATATTTTTTTGTCATATTGTAAATATTTTGACTTTTTTATGAAATTTATAATTTATATTATTTTTTCTTTATCTATATAGTATCACTTAATCCACTTTTATTACCACAAATTACCTAATGATACATTCCATATTTTTATATACTTTAAATATATATTTATTTTTATATTTATTTTTTATTTATTTTATTAATTAATTTATTTTATTTAATTATTTTTTTAAATAATATTTAATTAATAAAAAAAATATTATATAATTAAATAAATATTTTTTAGGGGGCTTTATGGTAAAAATAAATATTATTTGTATAGGAAAAATAAAAGAACAATATTTAAAAAATGCTATTGATGAATATTCAAAAAGATTAAGTAAATATTGTAAATTAAAAATTATAGAATTACCTGATAAAAAAATACCAGATAATTCTAAATCTAGAGAAAGGATTGACACCCAGAATTTTGAAAGTAATGAATTACTTTCAAAAATTCCTAAAGATAGTTTCATTATTTGTTTAGATTTAAAAGGTACTCAATATACTTCTGAAGAATTTGCTAATAAAATAGATAATATTCAACTTACGAATAGTTCTATTACTTTTATAATAGGTGGTTCTTTAGGTTTTAATGACGAAATTAGAAAAATAAGTAATTTATCTATTTCTTTTTCTAAAATGACTTTTCCACACCAATTATTTAGAGTTATTTTATTAGAACAAATTTACAGAGCTTTTAAAATTAACAATAATGAAACTTATCATAAATAATATATATTTATTGTAGAGGAAATTATATTTTTATTGTTTATTGGGGGGCACTAAAAATATTTAGAATTAATTTTTTGAATAAAATATGAGATTGGGAATAATCATTCAAAAAAGCATTTCCTCTACAAGCATAAAAACTATTTTATTTTTTTATTATTTTTTTGGCAATTATTTTAGAAATAATTTTTTTGACCAAATAAAATATTGAAAAAAATAATATGAAATAAATCATTATTTTTTGTCCTTTATTTAAGATATTTCTAATATACACTATTTTCCAAAATATGTCAAGATAAATCGTACGACAAAATTCGACAATAAATGACACCACGTTAAATTTTTACCTATATACTGAACCTCAAATGAACTAAGATAAAAATATAACTGCTGAAATTATACTTGCTAAATCTGCAAGTATTGCTGGAATTACTACTTTTCTACTATCTTTTACTTTTACTACACTCATATATAAAGCTATCACATAAAAAGTAGTTTCTGATGACCCCATTATTGTCGCTGCTATCATACCTATATTGCTGTCAGGTCCAAAATGCGCCATTATTTCTGTTGCAATTGCCATTGAGCCACTTCCTGATATTGGTTTTATAATAGCTAATGGCAATATTTCACTAGGTATACCAAATAATTTTGTTATATTTGAAAGAATATTTGATATAAAATCAATAAGACCTGAACTTCTAAGCATATATACAGCTAAAAAAATTCCTATAAGTGTAGGAAAAAGCCTAAATGTTACTTTAATTCCTTCTTTTGCTCCATCTATAAAAAGGTCATATACTTTTTTCTTTTCCTTTAAACCAACTATTAATATTAATGAAATTATAATCGGAATAATCATAGCTGAAAAATATATCATTTATTTTTTGCTCCTTTTAATTAATATTTTAGTTGAAATAATTCCTACTAATGTCCCTATAATTGTTGATACCCAAATTGGAACTATTATACTTGCTGGGTTATTTGCATTTAATGATGCTCTAACTGCAATTACAGTTGTTGGTATTAATTCTAATGAAGTAGTATTAAGTACAATTAACATTAGCATTGAATCACTTAATCTTTTTTTATCTATATTACTTTCACTAAGTGCTTCCATGGCTTTAATTCCTGCTGGTGTAGCTGCATTACCTAGCCCTAATATATTTGAAATTGTATTCATTGAAATATTATCCATTGCTTCTTCATTATTTTTTGCTTCTGGAAAAAGCCACACTAGAACTGGTCTTAGAATTTTTTTTAATTTAGGCATTATTGATGTATTTTTTACAATTTCCATTAAACCACACCATAAACACATTGTTCCTACCATAGTCATTGATAATGTTATAACTTCTTCTAATGATTCAAAAATAGAATTATTTAGTTCTTCAATGTTCCCACTAATTATTGCATAAATAAATGAACACAAGATTAATAATGGCCATATATAATTAAGCATATTTCACCTCTTTGTAATTTATATTCAAATATTTTTAAAATTATACTAGCATTTTCCATAAATCTGTGATACAATATTTCCGAAAATTCAAATTGGGAGGAATAAAAATATGAAATCAACTGGAATAATAAGAAAAATTGACGAACTTGGAAGATTTGTAATACCAATGGAAATGAGAAATAAACTAGACATTTCAAGCAATGATTCACTTGAGATATATGTAGAAGGAACTTCAATAGTATTAAGAAAATATCAACCTGATTGTGTTTTTTGCGGAAGCTCAAGAAATGTAGTTTCTTACAAAGGAAAAAATGTTTGTGAAAAATGTCTAGGAGAAATGAGAAACCTATAATCACAATAAATACAAAAATGGTCAGTATCTATTTGATACTGGCTTTTTTTGTTTTATATTTTTATATATTTTCACTATATATTGTTATTTTTTGTGTTTTTTTCTTTACAAAGTATTAAATTAATGATATAAATAAATTGTCAATTTTGATAAACAAATGACGAAAGGGGGTGAAAAAAGTGTTAAAAAAGAAGCATATATTAATGTTTTTATTACTTGTAGTTATATTTTTCATACCTAATATTTCTAATGCAGATGAAGTTGAAGTAACACGTGATGTTTATTCTAACAATGGTAGCATGAAATTTTATTTCACAGGTTTATCTTTAGACACAACCCATGAATATGAATTTGGCTTAGGAAAAACCGCTGCCTCTGAAATACAAAATTGGCATTTAATCACTGAATATACAGAAACCACTGCGACAATTAATATTACAACTACAACCTCTGATTTAAGAAATGTTATAAATCAAGTAGATACAGGCTATATTTCTATTAAAGATACTTCTAATGATGAAATAGTTTTAGAGCCATTTGCGGTAGATTTAAAAACGCCATATTTAAAGTTAACTAATTTTACTGTTATTCAGAATGGAAAAACTTTTGATAATGGAGATAATAATATTCAAATTGCTTTAAGATGCGCTTCAAATAGTCAACCTTTTTATCAATATGAAAAAATAACTGATCAAAATATAATTAATAAATACAAAGAAATTAAAGAGAATGATGGAGATATTTTCGAATTAGAAAATATGCTATCTACTACCACACCTAAATCAGACTGGATTAGATGGGATTATTGGAATGGATTTGATTCTTTTAATGGTATGAATGGTTTTGGACATACTGAAAATACTATTTCAGTCCCAGATACTGGGCTATACTATATGTGGATATATATATCTGGAAACAACTTAAAAGATATGTACGGCTACATATTAGTAGACAATCTTCAACCAGATGTTGCCCTAGAAAGTATATCGTTACCAAAAACAGCTAATGTAGCTTTAGGCTCAAGTTTGACTCTTACACCAACCTTTACTCCATCAACAGCTACTAATAAAATAGTTACATGGAGTTCAAGCGACGAATCAGTTGCAACCGTCGACAATGCTGGTAGAGTAACACCTAAAAAAGTTGGTTCAACAATAATTACAGTAGTTTCTCAAGATGGTAATAAGAGAGCAACATGTACTGTTACTGTAACATCAGCTTCAAACAATAATGGAAACAACAACAATAATTCAGGAAGTGGAATAATAAATAATGATGGTAAAGATGATCCTACAACAGCACCAGGTAAATTACCACAAACAGGTGCCACAATAGCTTTAGCTGTTACCATTTCAGTTATAGTAATAGCAGGAATTATAGCTTTAATTAGATATTCTCGTTTTAGAGATATAAAATAATAAATAATTTATATAAAATGGGAGGATGATAAAAGTAAATCATCCTCTTTAATTTTTCGATATAAATTTTATATTCATATTTAAATAAATTTTTGATAAATTTCATTTTTACTTACATTTCTATCTTTAGCTATTTTCTTAATTATTTCCTTTTTTTCCAATCCTTGATTTTTGTAAAATTCATAATGTTCTTCTAAAGACAATTTATTTAATTCATTTTCTTCTACTATTTTTTCTCCTTTTATCAGAATTATATATTCCCCTTTAGGTGGATTCTTTTCTAAATTTACTAATATTTCAGAAACATTACCTCGTAAGAAACTTTCATGTATTTTTGTAAGTTCTTTTGCCAAAACAATATATCTGTCACCCAAATTCTTTAATATATCATCTAAAGTTGACATTAATTTATGTGGTGCTTCATATAAAATTACTGTTTTACCATCTTTCTTTATTTCTTCTAATTTATTTTTTCTAAGTTTTTTATTTAATGGTAAAAAAGCATAAAATGAAAATTCCTTTGTATCTAAGCCAGACGCAATTAATGCATTTATTAATGCACAAGCCCCAGGTATTGGAACTATTTTTATTTCATTTTCTATTGCTTTTTTTACAATCTCTTCTCCAGGGTCTGAAATCGCTGGTGTACCTGCGTCTGTTACAACTGCAACATTTTGACCATTTAATAATTTTTCAATTAAAATTTCTTTTCTCACTTCTTCATTATGTCTATGATAGCTTATAAGCGGTTTTGAAATTTCTAAATGATTCAACAATTTCAATGTTTGCCTTGTATCTTCAGCTGCAATTAAATCTACTTCTTTTAATACTTTTATTGCTCTTAATGTAATATCTTCTAAATTTCCAATTGGAGTTGCAACCAAATATAATATTCCTTTTTCCATTTATTTTCCCTCTTCATATATTTTTAAAATCTCATCTGTATATGTTCCATCTTCATTATATATAATAAGTGGTTTTTCCACCTTTAAAAATGAATTAGCATATTTTACAGCTTTTATTAATACCAAATTAGAATTTTTATTTATTTTTGGATATACAAACCTTATTCTTTTAGGTTCTAACCTATATTTTCTTAAATTCTCAATAATTTCATTTAATCTTTCAGGTCTATGTACCATATATATAGCTCCATTATCCTTCAAGAGCTGACTTGCAACTTTTATCCATTCTTCTAAGTTTACAGTGGTTTCATGCCTTGATATTATTTGCTTATCTTCCCTATTAATAATTCCTGTACCCTTCTTTTTATACGGTGGATTTGTCACAACATAATCAAATGAATTCTTTTCTAAACTTAATTTTTTTACATCTTCATTTAATATTTGCATTATATTTTGAAGATTATTTAACTCTACGCTTTTTTTTGCCATATTAGCCACATCTTTTTGAATTTCCACACCCATTATCTTAGAAGCTTCTACTTTTTTACTAAGCAAAATTCCTATAATACCTGTTCCTGTTCCTAAATCTACTATCGTTTTATTTTTTTTCATATCTCTAGCAAATTCAGTAAGAAGTACACTATCTACTCCAAAACAAAAACCTTCTGTATTTTGAATTATTTTTAAACCTTTATATTGTAAATCATCTATTCTTTCCATAATAATTATAGTATACCATAAAATAGCTTAAATTTCCACCTATTTTCTAACATATGGTTCTTTTAAATTTTCAGTTTCTTCTCCATCTATTAATATCTTAACACTATTCACTTCTTTTAATTCTGTTAAAGAATTTACAATAGCATAAATTGGATTCATTCCACTACTATTTAAAAATTCCTTAGATAAATCAACAAAAACACAATCACCTTTTAATTCTACTTTATTTACTTTTGTTCCCTCTGGTATTGGATTTTGCAAATTTTGACTTTCTGTACCATTAATTAATAAATTAACAATGTACATATATGGATTGTCTAGCAAATTTTTTACATCTACTTTTCTTTCTTCTTTAACCAATTCAAAACTCTCTTTATCCTCAAAATACAAAATAACACTGGTTTGTCTCATTTGTTCTTCTGAAATTTCTTGTTCCGGCTCAATAACAGTTTCATTTTCCACATTTTCTACCACTTCTGTGGAAACATTGAAAAATATTAAAAGTGCCAAAGCTAAAACTATAATTATAATTAAAATTGTTCTAAAAATTATTTTTTTACTCATATTATCCTCCCTGTAAAATAATATGAGACATGTATTAAATTTATGCTGTTTTTGAAGCTGTTTTTGGGAGGTGACCCCCAAAACAGCCCATTGACAAATGAGTCTTTTAACGCTAAAATATATAAGAGATTTTATGTCTTAAAGGAGAATGATATATGAATAAAGTTTTACATGTTGGTCTTGACGTAGGCTCTACAACTGTAAAGATTGTAGTAATGGACGAAGACTTAAATATTATATATGAAAATTACCAAAGACATTTTTCAGATACTAAAAATACAGTATGTCAAGTTTTAGAAAAACTTGCTGAAGATTATAAAGATTATGAATATACAATAGCATTAACAGGTTCAGGAGCTATGTCAGCTGCAAGGTTCTTAGATTTACCTTTTATCCAAGAAGTAGTAGCTTGCAAAAGAGCAGTTGAAAAATACATACCTCAAACTGATGTAGTCATTGAACTTGGTGGTGAAGACGCTAAAATAGTTTATTTTGGAAAATCTATTGAACAAAGAATGAATGGTACATGTGCCGGTGGTACAGGTGCTTTTATTGACCAAATGGCTTCACTTTTAAACACAGACTCTCAAGGTCTTAATGAACTTGCAAAAAATCATAAGATGATTTATCCAATAGCGTCACGTTGTGGAGTTTTTGCAAAAACTGATGTACAACCTTTATTAAATGAAGGTGCAGATAAAGAAGATATTGCTGCCTCTATTTTTCAAGCAGTTGTAAATCAAACAATTAGTGGACTTGCTTGTGGTAGACCAATTAGAGGAAATGTAGCATTTTTAGGAGGACCACTTAACTATTTGTCTGAACTTAGACAAAGATTTATCGAAACATTACATCTAACTCCTAAACAAACTATTGTACCAGAAAATGCCCATCTTTTAGTTGCAAAAGGTGCAGCTCTAGATTCAGTTGAAAATAAATCAATTTCTAATGAAAAATTAAAAGCAAAAATAAAAATGTTAAAAGCTTCACATGATACAACATCAACACCTTTGACTCCACTTTTTGTAACAGATGAAGATTACAAAGAATTTAAAGAAAGACATGATAAAGATAAAGTTGAAAAAGGAGATTTAAAAACTTTCGAAGGTGACTGTTTTATAGGAATTGATGCTGGTTCTACAACTACTAAATTAGTTGTAACAGACAATGAAGATAGACTTTTATATTCTCTATATCGTAGCAATGAAGGAAATCCATTAAAAAGCGTTATGCAAATGCTAAAAGACTTATATAAGGTAATTCCTAAAAAAGCTATAATAAGATATAGCGGTGTTACAGGTTATGGAGAAAAGCTTATACAAACTGCTTTAAATGTTGATTTAAATGAAATAGAAACAATTGCACATTATACAGCAGCACAAAGATTTTTACCAGATGTTACAAGTATTGTTGACATTGGTGGACAAGATATGAAATACATAAAAATAAAAGATGGAACAATTAACAATATAATGCTAAATGAAGCATGTTCATCAGGTTGCGGTTCTTTTATTGAAACTTTTGCTAAAAGCTTGAATTTATCAATAGAAGATTTCGTAAAAGCAGCTTTAGAATCTCGTAATCCTGTTGATTTAGGTTCAAGATGTACAGTATTCATGAACTCAAAAATTAAACAAGCTCAAAAAGAAGGTTCAACAGTAGGAGATATTTCAGCAGGACTTTCATATTCAGTAATAAAAAATGCTATACAAAAAGTTATGAAAGTTAGAGATGTAAATACATTAGGAAAACATATTGTTGTTCAAGGTGGTACTTTCTATAATGACGCTGTTCTTCGTGCATTTGAACTTATAGTTGGAAAAGAAGTAATAAGACCAGACATTGCAGGTCTTATGGGTGCTTATGGAGTTGCAATCCTTGCTAGAAAGCAATATGAAGCTAATTTAGATATGGAATATACATCAAAAATATCTAAAGAAAAAGATATAGATAGTTTAAAAATAGACACTTCACATATTAGATGTAATGGTTGTGAAAACCACTGTTTATTAACTATAAATAAATTTAACAATGGTCAAAGACATATTTCTGGTAACAGATGTGAAAAAGGTGAAGGTATAGTTACAGGCAAAAAAGATTTACCAAATTTATATAAATATAAGTTTGAAAGATTGTTTAATTATACTCCACTTGAAGAAAAAGACGCTCCTCGTGGAACTATCGGAATACCAAGAGTTTTAAATATGTATGAAGATTATCCTTTCTGGTTTACTTTCTTTACAAAGTTAGGATTTAGAGTAATTCTATCTGAAAAAAGTAATAGAAAGACTTATGAAAAAGGAATGGAATCAATGCCTTCAGAGTCAGTTTGCTATCCAGCCAAACTTTCTCATGGTCATATAATTAGTTTAATAAATAAAGGAATAAAAACAATATTTTATCCTTGTATTCCTTTCTCAAGAAAAGAATACCAAAAAGCAGATAATCACTACAATTGTCCAATTGTAATATCTTATTCAGAAGTTTTGAAAAATAATATTCCTGAAATAAATGAAAAAGGTATTAAATTTTTAAATCCATTTTTACCTTTTGAACCTAAAAAATTAGTAGAAACTATAATGTCTCTACCAGAATTTGAGGAATATAACTTTAATAAAAAAGAATTATTACAAGCAGCTAAAGATGCTGAAAATGAATATCAAGCATTTAAAGACGATGTTCATAAAAAAGGTGTAGAAGCTTTAGAATATATGAAAGAAAACAATGTTCATGGTATAGTTCTTGCCGGAAGACCTTATCATGTAGACCCTGAAATAAATCATGGTATTGATACATTAATTACAAGTCTTGGTTTATGCGTACTTTCTGAAGATAGTATTTCAAATCAAACAGAAGTAAAAAGACCAATAAGAGTTGTAGACCAATGGGTATATCATGCTAGATTATATGCAGCAGCAGATTTCGTTGGAAAACATGATAATTTAGAATTAGTACAGTTAAATTCTTTTGGATGTGGTGTTGACGCTGTAACAACAGACCAAGTAGAAGAAATTTTATCTAGCTTTGATAAAATGTATACTTTAATAAAAATAGATGAAGTTAATAACTTAGGTGCTGTAAGAATTCGTATTCGCTCACTTTTAGCTAGTATGAATAAAAGGATAGATAGAAAGAAAAATGAAAAAAATGATGGTGATTATGAAATTAATAAGAAAATCTTTACTAAAGATATGCGTAAAGATTACACAATATTAATTCCACAAATGGCTCCAATTCATTTTGAATTACTAGAATCAGCAGTTAAATCTTGTGGATATAATGTACATCTACTTAGAGAATGTACACCTCATACTGTTGAAGTAGGATTAAAATATGTTAATAATGATGCTTGTTATCCATCAATTCTTACAACAGGTCAAATGATAGAAGCACTAGAGTCAGGAGAATATGACATTAATAAAACTGCATTAATTATGTCTCAAACTGGTGGAGGTTGTAGAGCAACCAATTATATCGGATTTATTAGAAAAGCTTTAAAAGACGCAGGCTTCCCAAATGTTCCAGTAATATCTTTTAATGTTGTCGGAATGGAAAAAATGCCTGGATTTAAGCTTACACCAAAATTAGTTGAAAACTTAATTAAATGTGTTATTTATGGTGATTTACTTCAAAAAATGCTAACTAAAAATAGAGCTTATGAGGTAAACAAAGGAGAAACACAAAAGCTATTTGATAAATGGATGGAAAAATGCAAGGTCTTAGTGGCTAAATCTACTATGAAAGAATTTAAACAAAATATTTATGATATTGTAGAAGATTTTGAAAAGATTGAACTTGATACATCTATAAAAAAACCTAAAGTTGGTATTGTTGGAGAAGTCCTTATAAAATATCAACCTTTTGGAAATAATTATGTAGCAGATAAATTAGAAGCAGAAGGAGCAGAAGTAATTCTTCCAGATTTTATGGGATTTATAAAATTTATAGCTACACATAAAATAACATTTAATCAATTAATTAAAATAGATGGCGGAAAAGCTAAAATATTTAAACTTGCAATTAAATTAATTGATATTTTAGAAAAAGATGAAAGAATTGCATTAGCTAATTCTAAAAAAGGATACTTACAACCTTGTGACATATTTAAATTAGAAGAAAATGTAAAAGATATTCTTTCTATTGGAAATCAAACTGGTGAAGGTTGGTTTTTAACTGCTGAAATGGTTGAATATATAGAACATGGAATACCAAATATAGTTTGTGTTCAACCTTTTGCTTGCTTACCTAATCATGTTGTTGGTAAAGGTGTTATAAAAACAATTAGAGACACATATCCAGAAGCAAATATTTCTGCTATTGATTATGACCCAGGAGCAAGTGAGGCTAATCAAACTAATAGAATTAAATTATTAATGGCTGTTGCTAAAGATAATTTAAAAATGCAAGAGAATGAAAAGAAAGCTCTTGATAAAGAAAATAAAAATACTAATAAAAAAGTAAAATCTAAAAAATAAAGGGGAATATACATGGGAAATTTAATGCCTAAGGAAAGTTATAGTAATATATCTGATATAAGTTTAGACTATTTAATAAATGATGTACACATAAAAGGTCTTATTTTCGATTTTGACGGCACTTTATTGCGAAACAAGACTGTATCCATTGACACATTAAATTTCCTTAAAAAAGCCAATTCTAAAGGTTTAAAACTATCTATATTAAGTAACAACCCATATGTTAGTAAAACCATATTAAAAGTTCTTAATATTGCAACCACAAAAAAGTTTGCTTGTAAACCTTTAAAAAAACCTTTTTTGGATATGGCAAAAAAAATGAATTTAAAACCTGTTGAAATTGCTGTTATAGGTAATAATAGAATTTCAGATATATGGGGAGCAAATCGTGCTAATATGTATTCAATATATATTCAAAACTTAAATGGATATATGTTTAAAAGAAAAGTAGAAGATACTTTAAAAGATTTAGGTATAAAACATATAAAATAGGAAGACAAAATCTTCCTATTTTTCTTTTCCTTTATTTAATTTTGCTATTTGACCTGTTTCCAGGTTTATAACTCTTTCGTCTTCAAATATATCTCGAGGCATGTCCTTTTTAGGTTTATACATCCATAAAATATGTTTTACATATCTATTATTATCATCAGCACTATTTATTACCTCAGCCCTTTTAGCCAACTTCATTTTTTGTTCTTTACTAATTGGAAATAATAAATTAGTTGATATTACTTCTTCTGAACCGTCAAACACTGAATTTTTAAAATCTCTAGCTCCTCTATAAATTGGCATGTCTTTATTACCTTTAACTTCACTTACTATTTCTTCTAATCTATTTTTATGATAATGCAGTAATATTGGGGCATTAAAACCTTTAAGATCAACACCAATTAATGATTTTGAATGAGATTTATTTATTTCATCTATTATTAATCCAGCATTTTGATAATTATTTGAAACTAATAAATTAACAATCATGTCTTCAAGAAATATATCTTTTTGATCATATAATAACTGAGTATAATTATTTATTGGCAACATCATTTCTATTATAGATTTTAATTTATCTTTTCCAAATTCATCTATTTCTTCTTGGGTAAATAAGTCTTCTACTTCAACATCTACTTTTAGAAATCTATCATCTTCTAATCTGTGCACATTTTTCATATCTTTTCTTCTATCTAGTTTATACTCTGTAATATATGGTGCTATTGTTCTATATTCTGCAAGTCCTGACCTTATTTCTAATTCTGACAGTAAATTTTCAGTATCTCCTGTTAAATCTTCTAATTTTCCAGTTTTCCTTAATATATAAACTGCCTCACCTAAATTTTCAACTTCTTTAGCTAATCTATTTGTCCAAAAAGCATTTAACGCAACTAATTCAGAAACGGACAATCCTGATAAAAATTTTTCGTCTACTAATTTTTCTAATAATTCATTAGAATCATCTACTCTTAATATAGATGATAATGACATTCTTTCTAGCATTTTGTTATATTGTGCTACATATCCCTCAAAACATTTCATTTTATCTAATAATAGTATCTTAAGTGAAACTCCTTTTCTTAAACCTGTTTCAAGTTCTAGTCTACATTTTTTATATAATTTTTCTAAAATTACTTTTTGATTTTCTATAAATTTATTTTCTTCATAAACTGAAAAACTACCATCTATTAATTTTTCTTTTTCCTGCTTTATTTCATTAATTCTTCTTCTTAATTTTTCATTATCTGGTTCGATCTCTAATTGCTTTTCTAATCTTAGTAATCTATACTTATAATAGAAATTAAAATATTCAATAAGAATATGGTCAATATCATGTGCTTGATTACCATTAAAAATCTCACTTTTAGGGTCTTTATATATTTCTCGTTTTATAGCGTCTTTTAATATATGATCTAAATTTTTTGATTTTAACATATTATCTAAACATATATATCTAAAAAAATCTATTTTATCTACACTTTGAGACTTATCTACCACACCAAATAAATTATAATATAATGTATCTACACACTCTAAAATTGACATATTTTGATTTTTTTCTTTAAACCTAGTAACTATATCATCAAGTTTTAATAAACTATGATGAAAGCGATTTAAATCTCTTTCATCTATATTAGCTGCTCTACTTATTATTCTTTTTTTTAAGCTCATTTTTCTCCTATCTTACTCATTAAATTTGGGAAATAAAAACGCTACAAGTATAAATACTCTAGCGTTTTATTTGGCGGAGATGAGAGGATTTGAACCTCCGCGGCCCTAAACGAACCCTAGCAGTTTAGCAAACTGCCCCCTTCAACCACTTGGGTACATCTCCATATATTATATAAAAAAATGGCGGAGAGGGTGGGATTCGAACCCACGGTAGGCTACAAACCTACGCCAATTTTCAAGACTGGTGCCATAAACCAACTCGACCACCTCTCCATAATAAAGTTACAATTTCTTGTAACAATAATTATCATACCATAAATATGTGGTATATGTCAATAGAATTTTATATAAAAAATTAAATAGATAGCTTAATACTATCTATTTAAAGCTTGATTAATTGCTTCTTTTTCTTCATCAGATAAATTATACTTCGATGCACCTTTTATTATTGGTTTTGCATATACATTTGAATTATCATGACCATAAATAGAATTTATAACTACACCATTATTTTCTTTATCTAACATAGCTAAAGCAAAACTCAATTTATTATTTGTGTTTCCAAAAGCATCATATCTTAAAATACCTACTTTTTTTATACAATGAGATAATTCATTATTAATATTATTGCATACTTCAATTATTTGGTCATCTCTTTTATTCAACTTTTCCACTTGTGAAACATAGCCTTTAATCATTTCTGCAAAATTTTCACCATTGCCCAGTTTTTTCATGTTAATTTCATATTTTTTATATATCTTAATTGATATAAATACGCTAATCATGGAAATTACAAGAGATATAATAGAAATGATTATTAAATAAATATTTTCCATGTCGTCCTCCATTATCCATTATTTTTAACTAAATCTAATAATCTTTCTAATTCGTCATTTGATGAATATTGTATAACAATTCTTCCACTGTTAGCTTTTGCTGTTAATTTAACCTTTGTACCAAAAAAGTTTTGAAAACTATCTTCTATATCTCTGTAAACAGCTTCATATTTTTCATTTTTCTTTGTTAATTGCTTTTTATTTTTTACACTTCTTTCAATATCTCTAACAGACTGTCCTTTTTCTATTATTCTAAGTGCTGCTGCATATTGTTTATCTGGGTCACCTATTGCAAGTAAAGACCTACAATGTCCTTCTGTTAGTAACCCTTCAACTGCAAGTTCTATAACTCTTTTATCTAGATTCAATATTCTAAGTGTATTTGTAACATTTGTTCTACTTATTCCTAATTTATCTGCTAAATCTTGTTGTCTTAAATTATAATTATCAATTAATTCCCTATATCCTAATGCTTTTTCAATAGGATTTAAGTTTTCTCTTTGAATATTTTCTATTAAAGAAATTTCTTTACTTCTTTGCTCATCTTCATTTCTTACAATACATGGAATTTCTGTTAATCCAGCTATTTTAGCTGCTCTCCATCTTCTTTCACCTGCTATAATTCTATAAAAACTGTCTTTATCTTCAACAATAATTGGTTGTATAATACCATATGTTTTTATAGATTGTGCTAAATCTTTTAACGATGCTTCATCAAACTTTTTTCTTGCTTGTTCTGCATTTGGTTCTATATCAATAACTTTTATACTTTTTATTGTTTCTTCATTGTTATCAGTTTTTTTCATCTCTTTTAAAACTGAACTTTCTGCAAATAAGGCATCTAAGCCTTTTCCCAATCCTGAACTTTTTGCCATCTGTCATCATCCTTCCTCGTTTATCTATTCTTTTTTAAAAATTCTTTAACCAATTTGTCATAACTTCTTGCACCCTTAGACATTTGGTCATATAAAACTATTGGCAAACCATAACTTGGTGCTTCACTTAATCTTACATTTCTAGGTATAACTGTATCAAAAACCTTATTATCAAAAAATTTATTTACCTCTTTAACAACTTGATTAGATAAATTTGTTCTAACATCATACATTGTTAATACTGCACCTTCTATTGTTAAATTACGATTATAATATTTTCTAACAAGTTCAATAGTTTTTAGTAATTCTCCAACTCCTTCTAATGCAAAATATTCGCATTGTACTGGTATAAGTACACTATCTGAAGCACTTAATGCATTAAGTGTAATCAATCCCAATGATGGAGGACAATCAATAAAAATATAATCATAATAGTCTTTAACTTTATCTAACTTATCTTTAAATCTGTATTCTCTACCTACTGCTGATACAAGTTCTACCTCTGCTCCTGCCAAACTCATGTTCGCAGGGCAAACATCTAAATTTCGTAATTTTACTTTCTGGATGGTATTAGGAATTTCTACTTCATTAATTAAAACGTCATATGTCGAAAATTCGCTATTTTTACTTAAACCTAAGCCACTCGTAGCATTTCCTTGTGGATCTGCATCAACTAATAATACTTTCTTATTTTTTTTAGCTAAAATAGCACTTACATTTATGGTAGTTGTAGTCTTTCCTACTCCACCTTTTTGATTTGCAACTGAAATTATTTTTCCCAATTTTGTCCCTCCATTTCTCGTTATATAATATAAAAAAAAATGTAATATGTCAATAAATATATTACATTTTTCTATCATTTTTTTACTTTAATGGATCTTTGCTTGGAATTCCAGCCTTTCTAGGATATTTTGATTTTGTACTACTTATTTTTTCAATAATAACTATATTTCTTTCATTATTTTCCAACATAAAATTATCTATTTTTACAATTTTTCCGCCTAACTCCCTTATTGCATTTTTAGCATTATTTACTTCATCATCAATATTAGGTCCTTTCATACAAATACATTTTCCTCCCACCTTTATAAAAGGAAGCATATATTCAGACAAAGTACAAAGATTTGCAACTGCTCTCGATACAGCAATATCAAAGTTCTCCCTATAAATCTTATTTCTTGCCAACTCTTCTGCTCTACTATGAATTGTTTTAACATTTTTTAAATCTAATTCTTTTACAATTTCATTCAAAAAATTTATTCTCTTATTTAAAGAGTCCATTAATGTTAATTTAATATTTCCATTCATTATAGATAGTGGAATTCCTGGAAATCCAGCTCCAGTACCAATGTCAATCACTGAATCATTATTATTTATATATCTCATAACTGTTAATGAATCAACAAAATGTTTCAATATAATATCATCTTCATTTGTTATAGCAGTTAAATTTATTTTTTCGTTCCACTGTAAAAGCAAATTCATGTACAATTTAAAATCTTTTATTTCTTTTTCAGTTATATCCATATCTATTAGTTTTAATTTTTCTTTAATTATATCATCAAAATTCATATTTATCTCCTATTCATAGTTTCTAAATAAATTAATAAAACAGATATATCAGCTGGTGAAACGCCTGAAATTCTTGAAGCTTGTCCAACTGAAACTGGTTTAACTTTGTTTAATTTTTGTCTTGCTTCTAATCTTAAACCTTTAATATCTTCATAGTCAATATCTTCAGGTAACTTTTTATATTCTAATTTCTTGAATTTTTCAACTTGTTCTTGCTCTAAATTAATATATCCTTCATATTTCACTTGAATTCCAACTTCATCAGTTACTTGTTTAGGTAAATTTGGTCTATCTATGTCTATTTCAGCTAATTTATTATAATTTAATTCTGGTCTTTTTAATAAATCAGCTAATTTGACACCAGTTGAAATTCTACTTGTATTATATTTTTCCAATAAACTATTAACTTTTTCAGTTGGTTTAATAACAGTATTCTTTAATCTTAATATCTCTTTTTCTACTTTTTCCTTTTTATCTAAAAATCTGTTATATCTTTCATCATTTATCAAACCTACTCTATGCCCTATTTCACATAACCTTAAATCAGCATTATCCTGTCTTAAAAGTAACCTATATTCAGCCCTAGAAGTCATCATTCTATAAGGTTCATTAGTTCCTTTTGTAACAATATCATCAATTAAAACACCAATATATGCTTGCGACCTATCCAATATAATAGGTTCTTCATTTTTTATTTCTAAACTCGCATTTATTCCAGCAATTAAACCTTGTGCAGCTGCTTCTTCATATCCAGAAGTACCATTTATTTGACCTGCAAAAAACATTCCTTTAATTTTCTTATGTTCTAAAGATAATTTAAGTTCTTGAGGGTCAATACAATCATACTCAATAGCATATGCAGGTCTTGTAAACTCTACATTTTCCATACCAGGAACAGTTCTATACATTGCTATTTGTACATCTTCTGGAAGAGATGAACTCATACCTTGAACATACATTTCATCAGTATCTCTTCCTACTGGTTCTATAAAAATTTGATGTCTTTCTTTATCTGCAAATCTAACAACTTTATCCTCAATAGATGGACAATATCTAGGTCCTGTACCATGTATCTGTCCTGAATATAAAGGAGACCTATTTAAATTTTTTCTAATAATTTCATGTGTTTTTGCATTTGTATATGTCAAATAACAATCCATTTGTTCTACATTTTCTCTTTTCTCATCATCTAGAGAAAATAATTCTGTATCAGGATCACCTTTTTGAACTTCCATTTTAGAAAAATCTAAACTTCTTCTATTTACTCTGGCTGGAGTTCCAGTTTTAAACCTATTTATTTTAATACCTAAGTTTTTCAAAACATCTGATAATTTATTTGCCGATGCCACACCATCTGGACCACTAGAATAATTCACTTCTCCTATATGTATTGTACCTTTAAATATGTACCAGTAGCTAAAATAACTGCTTTAACATTATATATAGCCCCAATATTAGTTTCAATTGATTTCACTTCATTATTTTCTACATTAATATTAACTATTTCTGCTTGTTTTAAGTATAAATTTTCCTGTCTTTCTAAAGTTTTTTTCATCTCAGCTTGATATTTTTTCCTATCAGCTTGTGCTCTTAAAGAATAAACAGCCGGTCCTTTAGATGTATTTAACATCTTTAATTGTAAATAAGTTTTATCTATATTCTTTCCCATTTCTCCACCTAAGCAGTCTATTTCTCTAACAATATGACCTTTTGAACTTCCACCTATATGTGGGTTACATGGCATATTTGCCACTGCTTCCAAGCTAATAGAAAATACTAAAGTCTTCATTCCCATTCTCGCACATGCAAGTCCAGCTTCACAACCTGCATGTCCTGCTCCAATAACTGCTACATCATAATCTCCAGCAAAATACTTCATT
>CALXZS010000009.1 GCA_944393305.1 uncultured Clostridia bacterium
AAAAAAAAAAATGAAGGAAAAGTACTGATGAAAAACGCTAAAAGCCTTGGGGCTGTATATATATATATATATCGTAGGGTTTAACAAGACGATTTTATGTAAACATAGGAAGACTATGCTTTTTAGGCGTATCTAAAAGGTATGGTCTTTTTTGGCTGTTTTTGGGGACACCTCCCCAAAACAGCTAGCTTAATTATTTTGAAGACTAATTTAAGAATAAAATATGATAATTTGGAAATAATAAAATAAATAATTCTTATTTTGCAATTTAAAAAGATTGCAAAATGATAAGTATTATGGTATAAAATGTTTATACACTTATGATAAGATAAGAGGAGGACAAAAGAATGAAACAGAGTAATTTAATAATTAAAAAAGTAAAAAAGCAAACTAAGCGGAATAACTTTAATAGCATTAGTTGTAACAATAGTAGTTTTATTAATTCTATCAGCAGTAGCAATAGGGCTAAGTATAGGAGATAATGGAATAATAAAACAGGCACAAGATGCAGCAGATAGATGGAAAGAAGGTAGCCAAAAAGAACAAAATGCATTAGGAGACCTAGCTTATTTTATAAATTCAAATACTCGGAGGAGAAGAAGAGCCACAGGAACAAGAACTAAATGTTACAGTGAGTCAAGCAGAAAATTCATTTACAATAAGAGTAGATATGGAAAATGAAAATTCAAATATGACATATGAATATTATGTGAATGGAGAATTAAAAGCAAGAACAAGTTCAAATGAATATACACAGGAAGTAGAATTAGAAAGTAAAGAACCATATTTACCATCTGGATTTAGACATACAACAGGAGATGTAAATAATGGTTATGTAATAAGAGATACAAGCAATGGAAATGAATTTGTATGGGTGCCAGTAGGCGGAAAAAATTATACTATATATGTAAAAGCATCAGATGGTAAAAATATAAATCTACAATCGAATGAGATAGATGTAGCAGTTTCAGAATTAACTAGAATAATAAATGGATATACTTATGACAATTGGTATGAAGAAGAAGGAGATATAAATGATAAAAAGAGTATAGCATATTTTAAAAAAAGCGTGGCAGAAAATGGCGGATTTTATATGGGAAGATATGAAATGGGAATGCCAAACCAGCAAAGTGGATTAGCATTTTCAAGAGAAGCAAGAAATATAAGAGGTGTGCCAGTATGCAAAGCAAATGAAATGCCATGGAACTATATAGATTGGTCAACTGCAAAAGCAAATTTAGAAAGTATGTATAATGGAGAAGTACAAAGTGCAATGATGAATAGTTATGCGAGAACAACAACATTAAATTGGTTTGTAAGTTCAGGAGCTAAAACGATAAGTGAACTTATGAACTCTTCAGCAAGTTTTGGAATCTACAATGATTCTCATATGGAATTTAAAGGAGGATATAGTAATCCAGATGGTAATGGAGGATATGTAGAAGATTATATTTCTATAATGGAGGTAAATAATATGGTGGCTAATGGTTTCTGTTTTATAGAAACAGGAGCAAATACTAGACCAGCAAATGTAAATGCAATAAATAATATATTTGATTTAGCAGGTAATACAGCCGAATGGACAACTGAAAAAAGAAAAGACTCAGGAAATTATCGATTAAGTGGAGGATGTTGTGAGAGTTATTCTTATGCTCATCCAATAATAGACACATCACTTGAACTTTCAGGCACAATAGGCACTGGAACTGCCTCATCTCGCCCAATTTTATATAAATAAAAATAAAAACACCTTTTAGCCTAGCGGTTATAGGTGTTTTTTCTCGAAAAACTTATATCAAAGGATTCTCAATTTTATACCATTTTACTACTTGGGAAAAATCGTCAATCTTGACAATAATGCAGTTATAATGTATAATAATAAACAGTTGTTATCCGGTATTGGATAAAGAAGAGATTTATTTATAATGTTTAAAGAGATGAGATTAAGTGAATAATATTTAGGTAGTTTGGACGCTAAAAACTATCTTTTTTGAACGTATAATTAAATACTAATATACGCAAATTTTTCGAGAAAATTTGCTTAAAAGGGAGGTAAGTGTAAAATTTATGGAAAAAAGCACAAAGGAAATATCTACAAAAGTAGATAGCAAGATAAAAGAAAGAAAGAGAGGATATAAAAATAATTATAAAAAAGATAATGAGAAAAAAGAAAGGAGAGAAAACAAAATAATAGGAAGTAATTTTATTGATTTAGAATTAGAAGGAAATGAAGAAAAGAAATTCAGAAAAACGTATCCAAAAAGAAATAATAAAAACAAGCTAGATTTTTCATTCAAGAAAAGCAATTTAAAAATAATAGCATTAGGTGGTTTAGACGAAATTGGAAAAAACATTACTGTTTTTGAATATGAGGATGAGATAGTATTAGTAGATTGTGGATTAGAATTCCCAGAAGACGATATGTTGGGTGTAGACCTAGTAATACCAGATGTAACATATTTAATAAAAAATAGAGAAAAAATAAAAGGTCTAGTTATAACACATGGTCACGAAGACCATATAGGAGCAATTCCATATGTACTAAAACAAGTAAATATGCCAATATATGCTACAAAACTTACTGCTAAATTAATAGAACATAAATTAGAAGAACATCATTTAAGAAATAGTGTAAAAGTAAATGTAGTAAATCAAGGAGATACAGTAAATCTAGGTAAAATGAAAGTAGAATTTATTAGAAGTTCACATAGTATACCAGATGCTGTAATGCTTGCAATACATACTCCAGCAGGAACAGTTGTCCACACAGGTGACTTTAAAGTGGATTACACACCAATAGATGGGCAAGAAATGGACTTAGGACGTCTTGCTGAAATAGGAAATAATGGAGTATTAGCACTACTTTCAGATAGTACAAACTCAGAAAGAAAAGGATATACAATGTCTGAAAAATCAATCGGACCAGTATTTGATAACTTATTCGAAGGATGTAAAAAAAGAATAGTAGTTGCAACATTTGCATCAAATGTCCATAGAGTACAACAAATAGTAAATTCAGCAGTTAAATTTGGTAGAAAAATAGCAGTTTCAGGAAGAAGTATGATAAATATGATAGAAGCTGCAAGAGAACTTAATTATATAGACGCACCAGATGATTTATTTATAGATATTGATATGATAAAAAACTTTACTGATGAACAATTAGTTATAATAACAACAGGAAGCCAAGGAGAAACAATGTCAGCTCTAACAAGAATGGCAAATGGCGAACACAAAAAAGTAACAATAACAAGTAATGATTTAGTAATAATATCAGCAAATCCAATACCAGGAAATGAAAAATCAGTATCAAAAGTAATAGACCAATTAATGAAAATAGGTTCAGAGGTTGTATATAGCGCGCTAGCAGACGTCCATGTTTCAGGACATGCTTGTCAAGAAGAACAAAAACTAATCATGGCATTAGTTAGACCAAAATACTTCATACCAGTTCATGGCGAATATAGACAATTAATGGCACATAGAGATACAGCAATAGAAATGGGAATAGCCAAAGAAAATATATTCCTTACAAACAATGGTAGAATCTTAGAACTAAACGAAAACGAAGCTAAATTTACAGGAACAGTACCAGCCGGAAGAGTAATGGTAGATGGATTAGGTGTTGGAGACGTAGGTAATATAGTATTAAGAGATAGACAACACTTGTCTCAAGATGGTTTAATTGTTATAGTAATGACAATGGATAATCAAACAGGAGAAATAGTATCAGGACCAGATGTAATTTCAAGAGGATTCGTATATGTAAGAGAATCAGAAAATTTAATGGAAGATGTAAAATCATTCATAAGAGAAGAAATACAAGACTTAGAAAATAGACATGTAAGAGAATGGTCAACAATAAAATCAACGCTAAAAGATGATGTAAGAGACTTCGTATTTAATAGAACAAAAAGAAATCCGATGATTTTACCAATTATTATGGAAGTATAACCAATGGGGACGCCTTTTTTTGGTCGAACTTCGACCAAAAGGGACACCCTTTAAAAATTGTATAGGGGGGCATTAAGTGAAAGGAGAAGATTTATGCCTCGCTATGCAAGAAGAAAATTAAATGGAGAATATTATCATATTGTAGTTCAAGGATTGAAAAAAGAATTTATCTTTAATAGTAAGGAAGATAAACAAAAATATTTAGAAATTATAAAAAATAAGTTGTTAAAATATAAAGAAAAAATAAGAATCATAGCTTATTGCATTATGGGAAACCATGCTCATCTTCTTATTAGAACTTCGGAAACACAATATATGTCTGATTTTATGCAAAGAATTAATACTATATATGCGAAGTATTACAATTCTAAGAATGATAGAGTAGGATATGTGTTTAAGAATAGATTTTATTCAGAACCTATAAAAAATGAATCACATTTAAAAAATTGTATTGTATATATACACAAGAATCCAGTAAAAGCTACTATGGTGGCAAATTATAAAGAGTATAATTATTCAAGTATAAATGAGTATTTAAATGAAAGAAATATTATTTCAGAAAAAGAGTTAGAAAATATTTTTGGTGTTTCGAAAGGCAAAGCTTTTAAAGATATAATAGGATTATTGCATGATAAATATGAAGAGTATGAATTTTTGGATGTTGATAAAAATGAAAATTTTAAACAATTTATAGAACTAAGCAAAATTATAGGAAGAACAAATGAACAAATTACGATAGAATTATCTGAAAAATATAAATTATCACAAAGAAAGATAGCAGAATTATTGAACATAAAAAGAAACCAAGTGATTAAAATTTTAAAATAATAAAATTCCAGAAGGGTGTCCCTTTTGGTCGAGGTTCGACCAAAAAAAGGCGTCCCCAATGGTCGGGAGGTTAATAATGGATTATAAAGATTTAGCAGATGTTATTTATCCAGATGCAAAGCCAATTGAGTATTATGAAGAAAAATATGGACCAAGAGATTTACCACAAGGAGCTGAGGTTACTAGGTTTGCACCTAGTCCAACAGGGTTTGTGCATATAGGAGGACTTTACCAATGTATAATTAATAGGGCTTTGGCTAAGCAAACAAATGGTGTTTTTTATCTAAGAATAGAAGATACTGACCAAAAAAGAAAAATTGAAAATGGTGTTGAGCAAATTATTGAAGCTTTAGCTAAATTTGATTTTATTCCAGATGAAGGCATGATTTCTGAAAATGAGGAAAAAGGCGAGTATGGACCATATAAGCAAAGTGAAAGAAGAGAGATTTATCATGCATATGCTAAATACCTTATAGCTCAAGGTAGAGCATATCCTTGTTTTGCGACTCCAGAAGAGATTGAAGAAATTCGTAAGAAACAAGAAGCGGCTGGTTTAAGAACAGGTTTTTATGGAGTATGGGCTAAGTACAGAAATTTGCCAGTTGATGAAGCTATTGAAAGAATAAAAAATGGTGAAAGTTTTGTTATTAGACTTCGTTCAAATGGTAGAGAAGACAGAAAGATCAAGGTTAAAGATGGAGTAAGAGGTCACATAGAATTTCCGGAAAATGATCAGGATGCAGTTTTAATTAAGGCTGACGGACTTCCAGTTTATCACTTTGCTCATATTGTTGATGACCATTTAATGAAAACTACTTTAGTTGTTCGTGGAGAAGAGTGGATTTCTTCTACACCACTTCATATTGAAATATTTAATGCTTTTGGGTTTAAACCACCAAAATATGCTCAAGTTCCAAGCATTTTAAAAGAAGAAGATGGAAAGAAAAGAAAAATTAGTAAAAGAAAAGACCCAGAAGCAGCAGTTGACTATTATCATAAAGAAGGTATTCCAAGTGATGCGGTTAACGAGTATTTAATGAATATTATTAATTCAGGTTTCGAAGGATGGAGAAGAGCCAATCCAGACAAGCTAATGGCAGATTTTAAACTTGAATTATCTAAGATGGGAGTTAGTGGAGCCGTATTTGATATGGTAAAACTTTTAGATGTATCTAAAAATATTATTGCTAGATATTCTGCAAAAGAAGTTTACGATTTTGCAAACGCTTGGGCAAAACAATATGATGAAGAATTAGCTAAAATATTGGAAGATGAGGAATACTCATTAAAAGTATTTGGAATAGAAAGAGAAAATTCGAAGAAACCTAGAAAAGATTTATCTAAATGGTCAGAAGTTAAAAACAACATTATTTATATGTATGAAAGACCAAAGTCTTATGATTTTGACAAAATTTCTAGCGAAGATGCTAAAAAAGTCATTACAGAATATTTGAAAGTTTATAATTATGATGATGATAAACAAACTTGGTTTGATAAAATAAAAGATGTGGCTGAAAAATTAGGATATGCTAGAGAAGTAAAAGAATATAAGCAAAATCCTGAAAATTGGCCAGGACATGTAGGAGATGTAAGTACAGTTATAAGGGTTGCATTAACAGGAAGAAAAAATACTCCAGATATGTATGAAATTATGCAAGTTTTAGGAAATGAAGAAGTACAAGAAAGACTTAAAAAACTTGTATAGAAAGGAAAATAAAAATGGATAACGCTTTTTTAAATAGTTTGAAAGTAGATATTAAACCTTTATCAGCAGTACAAGAATTTTTGCAAATAGCAGAAATACTAAAAAAAGAAGGTATAGATATTTCTAAAGTAAAACAAAAAATAGGAGGCAGAAATGAGCAAAGATGGACTGTTTTAAGCGATGCTTGGCCAGATGGATTTGATTTAAGACAGATATGTACTAAATATCCAAATTTGAAATTAGACTATCCGATAGGAAGAAAAATAAATGAAATGTCTAAAATTTTGAATGGTAATAGTAAAGGATATAAAATTTCTGATGAAGAAATGGCAAAATTACAAAAGCTTTTTGAAAGAAAGAAATCTGCTAATAAAGAACTTTTAGAGGTTTTAAGAATTATCTCTCCAGACTTTACCACGAAAGCAGAAAGTATAAAGGATTTAGTATTAAGAACTAACGGAAAGGCTATAACTTTAGGACAATTATATTATGACTCTTTTATCTCAAGTCCTACTAGAGATTTATTAAAACAAATGGGATATGAACATGATTTTCCACTAGGACAAAGAATTATTAGAGCAAGAAGATTAGTTGATGGCAAAATAAAAGATAATAGTTTGTCTAATGAAGAGAAAGAAGAACTAAAAAGTTATATTGGCATATCAAGAAAATATAGTATAGAAAAAATTGGTGATTAATATGGAATATAATTTAGGGGATTTAGTTAGAACAAAAAAAGCTCACCCATGCGGGAATAAAGAATGGGAGATAGTGAGAGTAGGAGTAGACTTTAAGTTAAAATGCTTGAAATGTGGAAGAGTTGTGGTTTTACCTAGAGAAAAAGCGTTAAAATCAATTGTTAAAAAAATAGATATAGAATAATTTTCTAATATATTGTTTATATAAAATTGCATATTTTAAATTTATTTGTTCCTTGGTGTCAAAACAAGTTCTCCAAGCTACGCAGAACTGCAAAATTTAAATATGCAATTTTTAATATTAAAGATAAATAGTATATTGGAAAATTTTTATGTATAAAGCAAAAAAATGTTAAAATCTTAAGATTCTATTAATTGGTCAGTAATTATTGACATTAATAGAAAAGGCGTCATATAATATTACTAAGGGGAAAATTTAATCGGAGTGAAAATTATGAATGAAAGATTAAAAACAGTAACAAAAGCATTACAAGATACTGAATTTATAGATATTATAAGTGAACTAATTAATAATGACAAAGTAATGAAAATGAAGAATTATAGACAACATTATGATATATCAACATTTGAGCATTGTCTGAATGTATCATATATTAGTTATAAAATATGTAAATTACTAAAATGGGATTATA
The DNA here is from genome assembly GCA_944393305.1 of uncultured Clostridia bacterium. Lineage (GTDB taxonomy): Bacteria > Bacillota > Clostridia > TANB77 > CAG-508 > CAG-793. Next base: position 7,839 of record CALXZS010000009.1, read on the forward strand.
AATCAATGGCAAGGGCAGCAATGCTACATGACTTATTCTTATATGACTGGAGAGAAAGTAAGAAAAAATTAAACTTAGAAGGATATCATGCATTTGTTCATCCAAAAATAGCATTAAAAAATGCAGAAGAGACTTTCGAACTAAATAAAAAAGAAAAAGATATAATATTAAAGCATATGTGGCCAGTTACATTTTCATTACCTAAGTATAAAGAAAGTTATTTGATAACATTTGTGGATAAATACAGTGCAATCCAAGAGTCAATTGGATATTATCAAAAGCAAATGGAAGCAAAAAGATTATATAGATACGCGTACATATTTCTATGCTTGATATTCCTAGGAAAAATAATATAGGAGGAAAGTTTTATGATAAAAATATTAGTAAATGGTTGCAATGGAAAAATGGGACAAGAGGTAGTAAATGCAATAAATAATAATGAAAAGTTTGAAGTACTTTGTGGTGTAGATATGGCTGATAACGGAAAATATATTTTTCCAGTATATACTAAACTGGAGGATATTAAAGAAAAGCCAGATGCAATAATAGATTTTTCAGTGCCAAAAGCAACTATGAATATTTTAAAATATGCTATGGAGCAAAAAATTCCAATAGTAATAGCAACTACTGGTCTTTCAGAAGAAGAAAATGAATATATAAAGGAATGTAGCAAAGAAATACCAATATTTCAATCAGCAAATATGTCATTTGATATTAATTTGATGAAAAAAATAGTAGCAGAAGTTGCTAAGGCGTTATCAAATACAGACATTGAAATAATTGAAACACATCATAATAGAAAAATAGATAGCCCAAGTGGAACAGCACTAGCGTTAGCAGATAGTATAAATGAAGCGTTATGTAATAGCAAAAAATATAATTTTGATAGATTTTCAAAAAGAGAAAAACGCGATAAAAATGAAATTGGATTCTCGTCAATAAGAGGTGGTAATATAGTAGGAGAACATATTGTTAGCTTCTTTGGAGAAAATGAAACATTTGAAATTACTCATAAAGCATACTCAAGAGGTGTATTTGCAGAAGGTGCATTAAAAGGTGCTGAATTTTTAGTTAAACAAAATCCGGGATATTATACAATGGAAAGTATAATATAAAAAAGCTCATTAAAATTTGAGCTTTTTTTCGATTTCTTCCCAAACTTTTTCAGTATATATTTTTCTTTCAGAAGAGAAAGGTAAAAATACTAAATCGTGTAATGGGTTCAATGAATTTTGTAAATCTTTACAAGCTTTATCTACTTTAGTTATAGCAATCTTATCAGCTTTATTAGTAATAATAATGCATGGAATATTTTGACTGATAATATAATTATACATTAATCTATCATTTTCAGTAGGTGCATGTCTAATATCAATTAGAAATACAATTAAAGAAATATTTTTAGATTTAGATAAATACTCCTCAATAAAATTGCCAACCTCAGCTTGTTGGGTTTTAGACATTTTACTAAAACCATAACCTGGTAAGTCTACAAAATAAAAATCATTATTAACTTTATAAAAATTAATTAATCGAGTTTTTCCCGGTTCACTACTCGTTCTAGCCAATTTCTTTCTATTTAACATTGTGTTAATGAAAGAAGATTTACCAACATTAGACTTTCCTACTAGTACTATTTGAGGTAAATTATCACTTGGATATTGTTTAGGGGATGTAGCAGAAATTACAAATTCAGCGTTTTTAATTAACATATAATTAACCTTTCCTCAACCAAAAGGGACGCCCCTTTTTGGTCGAAGTACAACCAATGGGGACAGACTTATTTTTAGTTGAAATATCAATACTTTTGCAAAAAAATATAAAAACATAAAAGAAATTTATTATCAAAAAAATGCTTAAATAGCCCAAAATACATAATAAAGGGTGTCCCTTTTGGTCGAGACTCGACCAAAAAAAGGCGTCCCCTTTGGTTGTATTATGGTTCTAATTTTTTTGTTCCACCCATATAAGGCCATAAAACTTCTGGAATATCTACGCTTCCATCAGGATTGTAATGGTTTTCTAATAAAGCAATTAACATTCTTGGTGGTGCGACGACAGTATTATTTAGTGTATGAGCAAAGTAATTACCTTTTTCACCTTTTATGCGTATTCCTAAACGTCTAGCTTGTGCATCTGTTAAATTTGAACAGCTTCCAACTTCAAAATATTTTTGCTGTCTAGGACTCCATGCTTCTACATCGCAAGATTTTGCTTTTAAATCAGCTAAGTCTCCACTACAACATTCTAAAGTTCTTACAGGAATATCCATACTTTTAAATAATTCTACTGTATATGACCATAATTTATCATACCAGTTCCAACTATCTTCTGGTTCACAAACAACTATCATTTCTTGCTTTTCAAATTGATGTATACGGTAAATTCCACGTTCTTCTATACCATGAGCACCTTTTTCTTTTCTAAAGCATGGAGAATAAGAGGTCATTGTATATGGCATATCTTTTTTGTCTAATATTTGACCTTTAAATTTACCAATCATAGAATGTTCACTAGTTCCAATTAAATACAAGTCTTCACCTTCAACTTTGTACATCATAGCGTCCATTTCTTCAAAAGACATAACGCCATCTACAACATCTCCATGTATCATATATGGAGGAATACAATAAGTAAAGCCTTTATTAATCATAAAATCTCTAGCATATGCTAAAACAGCAGAGTGTAATCTTGCAATATTACCTAATAGATAATAAAATCCATTACCAGCAACTCTACGAGCAGCGTCTAAATCTATTCCATGTAATTTTTCCATTATATCAGTATGATAAGGAATTTCATAATCTGGTACAACTGGCTCACCAAATTTTTCTATTTCAACATTATGAGTGTCGTCTTCGCCGATGGGTACACTATCTGCAATGATGTTAGGAATTTTCATCATTCTAGTTTTTACTTCATTAGAATATTCAGACTCTAATTTTTCGTTTTCTTCTAATTTTTTATTTATTCCTTGAACTTCAGCTTTTATTTTTTCAGCTTCATCCTTTTTTCCATTTTTCATAAGCATGCCAATTTGGCTACTTAAAGAATTACGCTGACTTCTAAGTTCATCACCTTTTAATGTTACTTCTCTATATTTTTTGTCAAAATCAATAACCTCATCAACTAGAGGCAATTTATAATCTTGAAATTTTTTCTTTATATTTTCCTTAACAATGTCAGGATTTTCTCTTAAAAATTTAATGTCTATCATTTTTATAATTCATTCCTTTCGCTCTACTCAAGGCATAACGCGGTATGAAACGTTTATTTTGTTCCATCATTACACCTACATTTCTTATATTATGTAACTATTTTATCATCAAATATACATTTTTACAAGATTATTTGGAATTTTTTTGCATATTTGGAAAAGCTACTGAATATAATAGAAAGAGGAAAAGGAGGATTTATGGAGGAAAGATTTTTAAAGGATAAAGTTTTGATTGAAATTACTGAAGAGGAGGAAAAAAAAGATATTTTAAGAAATATTTTTCATACTAGAGCAGAATTAACAAATGCTAATAAAAATTTTGAATTTGCTAATACAAATGAACTTATAGATTATTATGTATATAAAATAAAAGCAATGCAGGCTCAATTAGATAGTTTAATTAAGCTTGCTAAAGAAAAGGGAATTGAAGTAGAAAAATTGGCATAATAACTCATTGTCCATCATACATTTAAGACAGGTGATGATGATGGATATTACTTTTATAGTTTCTTTTATTACTTGTATAATTTTCTTGTTGATATTTGGAAAAACATTATTATTTCCAATGAAAAAAATTATATATTTAGTATTACATTCATTATTGGGAGGAGTCATAATTTGGATAATTAATATTGTAGGAACATCATTTGGATTCCATATTGGACTAAATGTTATATCTGCTATTCTTGTGGGGTTATTAGGAATACCTGGTGCAATACTTTTGATTTTATTAAAAATATTTTGTGGTATAGGGTAATTCTATTGACAAACTAAAATTAGAAAAGATATAATGCTCGTATAAGGAGGAAATAAATATGGTATCAATTAAAAATTTATTTGAAAATGATGATGTAAGAACAATTGAAAAAAGAGAAAATATTTCAGTAATTGAATTCCAAAGGGATGTTAGTGTTAATAAATTGACAGCAATTAATGAGTATTTTGCAGCAAAAATGAATGTAAGAAGAAGACAAGTTTTAATAGAACTTAATAATAGTGAATTTATTACAAGTGCAGGAGCAATGCAATGGCTTGTTGGAAATATTGAGAGTAAAACAGATGTAAAGGGTGTTGGAGACTTTTTAGGAAAAGCTATAAAAGGTAGTGTTACTAAAGAATCAGCAGCAAAACCTAAATATTTTGGAACAGGACTTTTAGCATTAGAGCCTACATATAATTATATATTAATAGAAGATGTTGGAACATGGAATAATGGAATGGTACTTGAAGATGGCATGTTTTTAGCATGTGATGGAAATATTAATTCTAATGTTGTTATGAGATCAAATATTTCTTCAGCAGTATTAGGAGGGGAAGGACTATTTAATTTAAAATTAGATGGTAGAGGCTTAGCAGTTTTAGAAAGCCCTGTACCAAGAGAAGAATTAATAGAAGTAGAATTAGATAATGACCAAATTAAAATAGACGGAAATATGGCAGTTGCTTGGTCTGGTTCATTAAACTTCACTGTTGAAAAATCTACAAGAAGCTTAATTGGTTCAGCAGTTGCAGGTGAAGGATTTGTAAATGTTTATAGAGGAACAGGAAAAGTTCTTATGGCACCTGTAAGACCAGAAACAGTAAGCAATATATTGAATTATAAACCAAATATAAGACCATAAATTTGTTAAGTTCATAATAATAAAATTAAAATAAAACGATTTTTAATTATAAATAAAAAAATTGTATATTATAAAATTTCTTGTTCCTTACTGTCGCAGCTAAAATTCTTCGAATTTTACAGCTCCAAACTGCGCGGAACTACGAAATTTCAAATATACAATTTTTTTTACTATAAACTATAAAATAGTAAAAATTTTATTCAACCGTAACAGATTTGGCCAAATTTCTTGGTTTATCAACATCTAAATTTTTATCTTTAGCTATATAGTAAGCAAAAAGTTGTAATGGTATAACAGAAAGTACAGGTGAAAGCATAGAAGAACATTTTGGTATACGTATATTACAATTAATTTTCATATTTGGAATATCTTGATTGGTTATAACCATTACATTTGCACCTCTTGTTATAACTTCTTCTAAGTTACTCATTGTTTTTTCTACTAAATTTGGATTCGTAGCAACACCTATTACTGTTACTCCATCTTCAATCAAAGCAATAGGACCGTGTTTTAATTCTCCGGCTGCATATGCTTCAGAATGTATATATGAAATTTCTTTTAATTTTAATGAACCTTCCATAGAAACCGCATAATCTGTGTTTCTGCCTATAAAATATAAATCGGGTTGAGTGTATACTTCTTTTGCAAAATCCTCTATTAATTTAGTATCATCAAGAATTATTTTCATTTTAGATGGAAGTTCTAAAATTTCTGTTTTAAAATTTTCTAATTCTTTAGATGAATAACCTAAACTTTCAGCAAAATAAATTGCTAAAATATTTAAAAGAACTACTTGGCAAGTATATGCTTTAGTAGAGGCAACTGCAATTTCAGGACCAGCATGTGTATAAATTGTGTAATCTGCAATTCTTGTTATTGAACTTCCAATAACATTTACAACTGCAAGAGTTTTAGAACCAGCATTTTTAGCAAGTTTCAGAGCAGCAATAGTATCTGCCGTTTCTCCGGATTGACTAATAAATATGCATAAAGTATGCTCATCTATTAGTGGATTTCTGTATCTAAACTCAGAAGCCATATCAACTTCAACTGGTATTTTGCAGAAATGCTCAAAAGTATATTTAGTAGCTAAACCAGCATGCATAGCAGTTCCGCAAGCAACTACAAAAATTTTATTAATATCTTTTAAATCTATATCAATATCTTCGAAATAACATTTCTCATTAGGCTTTAATCTAGAACCTATTGTTTCCATAACAACTTGAGGTTGTTCGAATATTTCTTTAAGCATATAGTCAGCAAAAACACCTTTTTCACTACTTGCAGCATCCCATTCAATATCTTTAATTTCTTTTTGAATAGGCTGTAAAGAATTGTTATAAAAAGATATTTTATCTTTATCAATTTTAGCAATTTCATTATCCTCTAAAAAATAAAATTTAGTGGTGTAATTAAGTACCGCTGGTATGTCTGATGCAACATAATTTTCACCTTTGCCAACACCAATAACAAGTGGACTATCTTTTCGAGCCACAATAATTGAGTCAGGAAGTAGTGGTGAAATAACTTCAATTGCATAACTTCCTTTTAAATCTTTAATAGCTAATGAAACAGCTTTTAATATGTCTTTTTCAGTTTTATAATAATATGAGATTAAGTTTGGTATAACCTCAGTATCTGTTTGAGAAATAAAAGTATAACCTTCTTTTTCTAACATCTTTCTAAGTTCTGTATAATTTTCAATAATGCCATTATGGACTACCGCAAATTCTTTTGAATTATCTAAATGAGGATGAGAATTTTCATTTGAAGGTATTCCATGAGTTGCCCATCTTGTATGAGCAATACCTATACTTCCAGTTAAATTAGGAAGTTCTGGGTTAGATTCCAAATTTTTAACTCTACCTTTGCTTTTAACAACATTTAATATATCATTATTTAAAACGCAAATTCCTGCTGAGTCATAGCCTCTATATTCTAATGAAAGCAATCCTTTAATAAGCACTGGCACTGCTTTCTTTGTACCAATGTATCCTACTATTCCACACATATATGGACCTCCTTAAAATGTAATTCGTCCACAAAGGCTAATAATATTATTTTGTTATACTATTACTAATATTTTTTGATAATATCTTTGACAATAGCATGCCATAGAGCATCCGCCGAATATTTCGATAAACTCTAACCTCGTCAACAGAATAAATTTTTGGGGCTGTTTTTGGGGACACCTCCCAAAAACAGCTAAAAGCATAAACTCTGTCCAGGCGCTAATATTTTTATATATTTTACTTTAATTTCAATGTGAACTGTTATATAATATATACTATAATTAAAAAAGTTGCAAGAAAATTTGCAAAGTAGAGTAAATTTCGTTGATGATTGATTATAATAAAAAAAGAAGGCACTATGCTAGGTTTATAATAGTGCCTTGTGAATTATTCTTTAATCATTGCTTGGCAGAAAGTAAAATCATACATTGTTTTACCATCAATAAAATCAAAACTTTCGTGGTATTTAAGATCATAATCGGATGAGCTAACTGACATAGTCAAACCACCTAAAGGTTTCCATCCATTTCGGATATAATATTGAACCTTTGTTACAAGGTTCTCAGTGGAACTAGCTTTAATAATTTTGTAGTCCATGTTGTATCAACAATCCTTTCAGGCAGGTACCTAGCAACCTTTATGAAATATATTATAACATGTATTATGTGAATTTGCAACTGTTTGTTGAAAATATTATAAAGAGGTAATTTATGAATTATAAAATATATGAAACAATAATAGGTAAAATTTTAATAGAGGAAGAAGAAGATAAAATTTCTAGAATAGAGATAGTAAAGAAAGAATATGATAAAAAACAGCAAAAAGAAACTGAAATTATAAAAAAGACTCATGAAGAATTAGAAGAATATTTCAAAGGAAATAGAAAAGTATTTGATATTCCATTGAAAATAGAAGGAACAGAATTTCAAAGGAAAGTATGGAATGCACTTTTAGAAATTCCTTATGGAGAAACAAGAACATATTTAGATATTGCAAAACAAATAGGAAATTCTAAGGCTTGTAGAGCAGTAGGTATGGCAAATCATAATAATAAAATTATGATTTTAATACCTTGTCATAGAGTGATTGGAAGTAATAAAAAGCTTGTAGGATATGCTGGGGGAATAGATGTAAAAGAAAAGCTACTTGAAATTGAAAAGTGTAAATTTGACAAGTAGACATAAATGTGATACTATAAATTTGTACGAATGCGGAACAACATCCTTGTTTTTTCAAGGATAATGACTCGATTGGAGGAAGTATATGAAAAAAGACAATCGGAAATTAGCTTACTACATAATTGGAATAAGTGTGGTTATTATCATCTTATTCTTCGGCTTCTTGGTTCTGGGAAATGTAGTATTTATGGGAAATAAATACTACATTGATAATATTCTTTTTATAGCAGAAGTTATTGCATACATTCTTTTTGGAATATATGCAATAATAAAAGTAAAAAGGATTGATTCGAAAGATAAAAGAAAATAAAAAATTTCCAAGGCAAAAGGTACCTATTATGATGGGTGTCTTTTGCCCTTTTTACGGTAGGATTTAAAGAGTATATATGTCAAAAAATGTCGTAATTTGTAATACGATTTTACTTGCAATTTATGGAAAAGTATGGTAAAGTATATAAATAATTATTCGAATAATAATCAAAGAAATTTTTTTCAAAAGATTCAAATA
>CALXZS010000010.1 GCA_944393305.1 uncultured Clostridia bacterium
TTCAAGTGAGCGTAGGTGACGTAGGAACGGAGCGTAACGTGCGAGTGCTGAGCGTAAGCGAACCACGAAGTGAAATGCGAAAGAATATATATTAAAGCTTAAGTACATTATAAAAACTATGAATAATAACTTTACTTCTTTCTAATTTTTTCTATCTTTTCTTTTATTTTCAAATTCTTTATATAAATTGATGCAACTGGCATTAATACTACTAAATATGGAATTATGTATCTAGATTTTGCCTCCCATAAAAAGTGAAAAGCAAATCCACCAATGAATATAGTTATTAAAAATATTACGTCAAGAGAAAGGTCTTTTATATTTTGCAATATAACTATTAATGCACATAGCGCTATTATTATAACTAATACTTTTTGGTAAAATTCAAGTGGTGCTTGCATTTTTTCTATTGGCTTATCTTCCCCTTCTTTATTACTTCTAATAGCTGAATAAGTATTTTCTGCCCACATTGAAGCAATTTTCATAGTATAAAATCTAAACGCATATCCTACATTCCCAGCCATATATTTTAATCTTTCTTTTATTTTTTCTCCATATTCATTTTTCGCCATTTCTGGATTTTTTAATGCTGGTTCTGCTATTTCTTCATTATACCATCCATTCTGCCTTCCACCTTCTGTCATTCCCATTAAGAAATAGCTTATACTTGGATATCTTTTTTCTTTATCTAAATTATATTTATTTAAATAATAGTTTTGAACAATTTCTGCTGGAAGCATTGAAAAAATTACATATACTATTATTACTATAATATTTATAATTCTTTCCTTCCACTCTTTTTGTTTAATATTTTTAAATAAATTTAATAACAAATAAATAACAGTGGCTATAATAAATATTAGAATATTCATTCTCATCATATATGCAATCATTGTACATAGTATTGCAAATATAACATATTTAATTTTCTTAGTTTCTGTATACCTCATCATAAAATATACAGCAAACAAGCAAAGTGCTAAACTTGGAATATCCCCATATATGAATGTTGAAAGCATTGGCAAAGAGATTAATGTTAATATTAATGTTAAAAGCAATACTTTATTTGTTTTATATTTTTTAGATAGTTGATTAGAAATTTTATATAAAGCAATTACTATTAATATATTTCCAATAATATTCAACACTCTAAGAATTTCCAGTGTATCAAAATGTATTAATCTAAAAAATAGGCTATATATAAATGCTAGAGAAATTTGCTGTGGATATGCTTGTATATATTCTACTAGCGGAATTCCTATATATGTCATATTAGGTAAGAATTCATCTGGATTTCCTCTATAAAATGTTTGTGCTAGATTGGCAACATGTATTGAATCTCCTGTTACTGCCGGATTTACTACTATTACCCATATAATATTAAAGGCTATATATAGGCTTAAAGATACTCCAAACAATATTTTTCGAATTCTTTTTAATTTTTTTGAATCTTCATCTTTATATAATACTTTTTGCACTATATATGTTAAAGCAAGTATTATAGCCCCTAAGACTATAAGTCCTATAAAATACAGTGGTGAATTAATTGTGATTGTAACATTTTCGTCTAAGTTCATATGTGCATTTGCTAATAAGTTTATAAATGCGATTATTGATAAAAATAATATTCCAAAAAATAATATAATCTTTTTCATATCTTATCCCCTCGTTAAATAATTCTTTAATATATTACCAGAAAAATAATTAATTTGCAAATTTTTTACTTTTTATTTTAGTAACATAAATTATTTACAATAATTATATAGTGTGATATAATATTTTATATTTTTATGTATAAAGAGGGACAAAATATGGACAATATAAATCAAGATTTTTCACAATTAATGAGTCAAAAAGATTTTCATAAGTCAGATAAATATTTTGATTTATTAATGACTATTTTACATATATATAATTTGAGATTTGAAGAAATTAAAAGTGAACTTCCAAAGCGAAAATTTTTAGCTCGCAAAAAATCTAGTGATTTTGAAATGATACAACGAGATGTATCAACTGATTTGCAACTTGAAACTAAAATTACATCAGGCAAGTTAGAATTTATGAGTAAAATTTTCTCTCAGACTTCTGAAAATACTAATTTTCCTATTAGTACTACTCAAAATCTGCTAAATTCTATGTCTTCTGGTGATAATTTTGATAGTTATTATTTAGAAACTGAATTAAAAGGTTTTTTAGGATCCAGATTTAGTTCTGAACTTATGACTGCTATGACTCACTTATTATCTCAGAAATATAATTATGATTATGCTAATAACTTACCTTTTGATGATACATGGAAGGATAGAAAATTGCGAATTAGTGATAGAATAATGCATTTATCTAGAACATTTGATATAATTGAGGGTTCCAATTCTCAAAAATGTAAGGAACTTTCAGCTTTAGATTCTGGTTTTGATAAAATGTGTAATGCTGACGCACAAATTAGTGATTATGAGACTAGAAAATCAAAATACTTTGAAGCTGAGAATTTTATTTTAAATGAAATTTCAAGAATAGAGTTTTATTTAGATAATTTCATTCAAAATATGAGTATTAAAGAAGTAATTTTAGATAGGATTGATGAAATTAGGCAATCAAAATATTTTAGAAATTTTCATCCATCTGATTCGGAAAAGAGAAAGCTGGAAATTATGAGGTATTTTTTAGATGAAATTTCAAAATATTACCCTAAATTTGTTGATGAAAAAGAAATAAGTGAAGCTAGAAAAGCAATAGATCAATTAGAATTCGATATTTTATATAGAGAAGACGTTAGGTTGTTAATGAATACAGGACAGGCACCAGGAAAATGTTTATTTACACAAACGCCTTCAAAAGGAGATTTAACAATGCTTTATAAACTAATCCTTGAAGATATTAGAAGCAATCCTTTAGATTATATTGCTTTCCTACATAATAATTTTTTTAATATACATTTAACTAATGTTGATTTTTCTGAATATAATAAAAGCAGTGAACAAAATACTGATAATAATTATAGTAATACCGATATTAATTATTTTTATTTACGACAATTTATGAAAATTATATTGCCATATAAAAGTATTATAGATTGTCAAAACTTTTATAAAAAATTTGGATTTGATTGTAAATTTCTTTGTATGGGTTTTCGTCAAAAACTCATTAAGATTATATATGATTTGACTAAGGACACTCCTGAATTTAAAGAATTAGAAGCAAAAATTCAAGAAGGAACAGAACCTCCAAAAGAATTTAAAAGCATAGGTGCACTAAAAAATGAAGTAGTAAGAAAAATATATTCCCATAAAGATTGTATTGTTGCAATTCCTATTGAAGATAATTTTTTTACATTGGATGTTTATGAGAATTATAATAAAGATTTTTTTGATTTGAGTGTTGATTCTATTTTCAACCAATGTTTACTTGATATTGATGCTAGGGATGATTACATTTTTAGAAGATTTGAAAATGCTAGGCGACAAACTCATTATTATTACTCTGATATATATTTAAAGAATTTCTTTTATGATTTAAAACATTTGTATAATAAATATCCTAATTATATATTATATGCTCTTGCAACATCTCTATCAGACTACTGCAATCCTTATCATGAAATACTTGAAAAAATATTAGATGAGGTTTATACTATGACATCTTCAGAAGAATTAAAGAAATTACCTACTTTATCATCTTATTTCTTGCCAATAGAATATGATGCAAAATATTTTAATGACTGCCGTGATGATGCAATATCCATAGATATGTTATATATAAATAGAAATAAAATAAAAAGTAACTTGCCTATTTCTTTAATTAAAAAAGATGGTCAAATTTGTTTAGTTTTTAATACAAAGGATTTTGCGGATTTACCTTTAGATTATGGGAAGTGTAAATCTTATGAATTAACTCAAGAAGAAATAGAAAATATACAAAAAAATAATGATATTCAATTGTTTCCAGGTCAAGGTCAAAAAGTACAAAGGAAAGACGCCCAGGAAGACCCAGGCGCCGATTCACACGAACTATAACATTTTCAGAAGATTCTGGACTTTACCAGACCTTCGGCATCGTGAATTGTTCCGTCAGGTTCGATCCATACTCCATCAATATGGATTTTGGACAAATCGAACGGAATTTCCACCCCATCATACCGAGACTTTTTATAGTCTCCATGATGGGCATTTCCGCCTTCGGCTCTGATATCCATCGCCTCAGTGCGGATTTGGATTTCAAAACTCGCATACAAGTTTTTTACAACGGTATGCAAACTTTGGTATCCATTTTTCTTGGGGTGCAGGATATAATCCTTTACGCCATACCTAAGCTCCGGCAAAATACCTGATTTTTCAGGTATAATCAGTCCTCGGGGCTTGAATATTGTCTTCTGGTAGTCGACAATAGGCTCAGCCTCTGTGAGCAGAGCTCCTGCTGTAATAATGAAGTATTTTAATACATCATTCAAGAGTTCATAGCAGAGCTTAATGTTCCGTTCTTCTACCGGATCATCGGTTTTTAAAATAAGCCGAAACCCAACAAAGTCGCGGATATTATCAAGAGCTTTGCCATCTTTCAAGAACATTCGGATTTTTTTATTCAATCCGACAAAGTCCTTGAGCCGCCTCTTTATGGTTATTTCACAGGCACGTTTTTTGCTCCACTCCTCCAAGAAGCTTTGGAAAGCAATAGTGTCTGCCTCAAGTTGCTGTCTTGCATACTTTCTAATCGAAAAGCATTCGGACAGCTTGTTTGCATAAAGGATATTGTTCATACCCTCATTCTCTGTTCTTAACGCCCGAATATACTCTACCCAGAGTTCTTCAAGCGTCGTACACTTCTCTGCAATTAATTGCAAATCAGGGTACTTATGCTGCTTATTTTCCATTTTGTTGTAACTCCCCCTTATTCGTGTTGTGTTCCTCCAAAAACGTGTATATTATATTATATCATACTTTTGCATAAAATAGAAGTCTTTTTCATAAATTTCTATCATCCATTTTTTGACATTTTTGCAAATTATTAATATTACTTTATGTTTTTTGTTTCTTTTGCACTAGAATATATCTCATTTAATTTTTCATCTGGATAATAAACATCTAATGCCTCATCAATTATTCCAACTGCTTGTATATTTTCTCTTCTCTCCATTTGTCTTTGTATGGCAAGTGTTGAGATAGATATATCAAATAATATAAATATGAAGAGTAACCAAGTTACAACTTTAAAATATTTATTTTTATATATTTTATCAAGCTTTTGAACTAATGGATATATAAATTTCATAAATAATATTCCGCCAGTTCCCCAATAGATACAATGAAGTAAACTTGTCCTACCATTTAAATTAAACCATAAATTAGAATAGTCCCATGAGATAGTTCCAAAGAAATATTCTTGGAAGTATGAAAATAAATATTCCACAATTCCACCAAGTACCATACTTACAAGAAATACTTGTAAATTACTTTTTGCTTTTGGTACAATCAAATAATATACAACCAATCCAGCACCATATACTTGAGTAAACGGTCCTATTACAAGCCCTTGTCTACTTACAAAATGTCCATTTTGCACCAAGCCTACTATCATTTCAACTATATAACCAATAACACTTCCTATAATAAATATCCAAAATACTTTGCTTAATTCTTTTATAGTATTTCCTTTATTTGTTGCTTCTTCTTCTTTAATAATCATTTTCGTATTTACTGCTTCCATCTTTCCTTCTCCTTAATAATATGTAAAATTTTATAAACATATTTTACTTTAAAACAATTATACTTAATGATTATTAATAATTTTTTTACAATATATTAATTTTATATTAATTTTAATATATCAATTTAAAATGTTACAGTTCAGTTATATGTTTTTAAAAATACCAATATATATTCTTCCACATTTCACGGCGCGGGTCGCTCGTATTTACTCGCTCCAGCTTGCACGCTACACTCCGCTTTGCAAGCTTCGTTCGCTGAAATGTTATAGAATATATATTGGTATTTTAATATTGAAAGCTCACTGAACTGTAACATTAAAATTTATACATAATTACTATTAAATGTAAATTGTAACTATTATTTATCCCACTGCAATATAGCCTTAAATAAATCTCCGTCTATCTCAATTTTAAACTTAATATTTTGCAAACCGGCTAAACTTTCTGCTATTGACAAGCCAAGACCGCTTCCTTCTGTATACCTTGATTTATCTCCTCTGACAAACCTTTGCATTAATTCATCAGCAGAAATATTTAACTTTTCTTTTGATACATTCTTTATTTCCAATTTTATCATATATCCAGTATTTATTAAGTCTATATATACTCTAGTGTTTTCCATTGAATATTTTGAAATATTACTAAATAAATTTTCAATTATTCTATACATATACCTATTATCTGCAAGTATTTTTACATTTTCTCTAGGTAAATTTAAATCAACAGTAAGTTTCTTTTCGTCAAATCTATCTTCAAATTCTCCTATAACTTGCTTTAATAATTCATCTAAATTAATTTCCTCTATATTTAATTTTACATTACCAGAAGATGCTTTTGATGCTTCGACTAAATCATCAATAAGTTTTTTTAACCTTTGTGACTTCTGGTCTAATACTTTTATATATTCATTTACTTTTTCATCTTCGATGTTCTCTTGTTTTATTAAATCCACATAATTAATTATTGATGTTAGTGGAGTTTTTATATCATGAGACACATTTGTAATTAATTCTGTTCTCAATCTTTCTGATTTCAAACTTTCTTGTACTGCATTTGAAAATCCATTAGATACATCATTAACATATGTTGCAAGTTCTTTCAATGTGCCTTTTAATTCATCAGTGTTTAGATGAACATTATTGTTGCCATTATATATTTCTCTTAATGCAGCTTTTATTTGATTTAGCTTTTTATTGTACTCTAATAATTTATATAATACCCAAATCCACAATGCAAGTAGTAGTAAAAAGCTAATTCCTGTAAAAAATGTTAGTCCTAAAATACTACTTACAAAGATAAATGCAATGTATCCTATTATTATTTTTTTCTGAGAATCGCTTTTATCTAGCACTTTACTTGTTTGATTTTTTATAGCTGTTTTTATTTTTTTATATATTTTGTAAATTAAAAATGAATGCCAGAACTTTCTTGCTTTTATTCTTTTTATTGTTGATACAGTTACAATTGCTAAGCAAATATATGAGCCAACATATGCAAGAAATAATGTTGATAATAACAAATTCGTGCTAATATTTGCATACATTAGTATCACTTGTGCAATAATTACACATATGCTTAATAATATTATACCAAATATGGTTATTAATATTTCATAAGGAATTTTGTCAATTGAATTTAATGTAATGCCTTCACTTTGTTTGCTATGACCAATTGCCCATATTAAATATGAAATTATAATAACAAATATTACTATTGAAACAGGAATTAATACTTCTGCCAAATTTGGATTTTTTTCAAATACACTAAAAAGTGCTGTTCTTATTGCATAATTACTTGAATATTGAAGAGCGTCTAAATCTAAATATGTATAAATATTGTAATTTGAAAGTGTGCTCATTCCATTAGAAGGCAAATATAAATATTTAATGTTATCTTGATTTATTTTCTCAATATTTGTTTGAATTGTGCCATTCTCATAATTCCAATAAAACTCTTTTTCACTAAAATGTTTTGTTTCTTCTATAAAATCTTTTGATTGAATATTAGTGTAAATTTCATTTGTTTCATTGTCTATGATTATGTATTTTATAAAAGATTCTACTTCGTCATAATAATCATAACTTCTATCATAATAAATATTTTCGTCTATTTTGTCATAAATACCGTTATCTTCTAAGCTAATATATCCTTTATTTATGCGACTTACTTTATATATAATACTAGAAACATATTGGTCTGCAAAATTTTCAGATTGAATATATTGTTCTCTCTCATTTCCAATATTTCCTGTATTATAGTCATCTTTTAAGTTTAGATACAAAATGCTTAAAATGAAAGTAGCTACTACTATTGGTATTAATATATATGACAATATTTTTAAAAGTGCACTATTCCTAATTTTGTCCATATTTTAAATCATTCCTTTCGTATAACTAAGGGGGCACAACACTGTATGACATGTGCCTTTATTTCAACATTTTCTGCTCCTTTATTTAATATTTTCAATTTTATATCCTATTCCCCATATTACTTTTAAATATTTTGGTTCTTTTGGATTTATTTCGATTTTTTCTCTTATGTGTCTTATATGTACGGCAATAATATTTTCTGCTGCAATACTATCTTCATTCCATACATTTTCATATATTTCTGAAATAGAGTACACTTTTCCTTTGTTTTTTAATAGGAATTTTAAAATGTTGTATTCAGTAGCAGTTAATTTTATATCTTTTCCATCTGCATTTACTTTTTTAGTTTCATCATCGAGTATAAGTTCTCCAGACTTATATATTTTATCTCCCTTTTCATCTATGTTTATACTACCTAATTTCACATATCTTCTTACATTTGAATTAACTCTTGCAACTAATTCTAGTGGATTGAATGGTTTTGTAATATAATCATCTGCTCCAAGGTCAAGCCCAGATATTTTGTCATAGTCTTCTGATTTTGCAGAAAGAAGAATTACCGGTATTGCTTTAGTTTTCCTTATTTCTTCTAATGTTGTTAAACCATCTTGATTAGGCATCATTATATCTAAAATTATTAAATGGATTTCCATTTCTTTTAATTTTTGTATTGCTTCAATACCATCATATGCTTTTTCAACATTATATCCTTCTCTTTTTAAATAAATCTCAATTGCTTTTACTATTTCTCTATCATCGTCTACTACTAGAATATTATACATTTCTTTCTCCTTTTCCAATAATATATTATCATAGCATTATTAAACTTTTTTATATTATTTATTAAGATTTTATTAAATTCTAATTTGCTTTATTGCCTCCGGTATACATTCAATTGTATCATGTGCTCTCATTGATATATCTGTATATTTTTCTTCTGCTATCTCTCCAGCTAGTCCTGCTATATATGCACAATTTGCTACTAATTTTACAGTTGGTTTCCTTTTTCCAATCATTCCCACAATAATTCCAGATAAAACATCTCCGCTTCCAGCAGTAGCCATTCCAGCACCACCTTTTTTTACAGTATATGTTTCTATTCCGTCAGTTACTATTGTTTCATGTCCTTTTAATAATAAAATTATATTATATTCTTTTGCAAAATCTTCAGCTATTTTTACTGAATTTTTCAATATTTCTTCTATATTTATTTTACTCAATCTTTCAAACTCTTTTGGATGAGGCGTAAGTATTATTTTAGATTTTGCATTTTTTAATAATTCCAAGTCCATTTCTGCTAATGTATTTAAGCCATCAGCGTCTATTACAATTGGTATAGAATAATTTTCTAATATATATGAAAGTATTTTTTTATTGTCCTCGCTTTTGCCCCATCCCATACCAATTGCTAAGGCATCTATTTTGTTTAGTGATTTTTCTATTTCTTTCTCATTAAATAGCATAAATCCATCTTTATCTTCAAGGGGATATAAAGTTGATTCTAATAAATATGGTAAAATGCTATTACTTATTGATTTAGGTACAATTAATCTTGTCACTCCTGCACCTGCTCTTATTGCCGATGAACTTAAATTAGCTAGTTTTACTGCTCCTGAATAATTAATACATCCTCCGAGAATTGCTATATATCCAAAATCTCCTTTATTAGAATTTACATTTCTTTTTTCTACAAATTCCTTACAATCACTCATTTTCAAATCCATTTTAATTCTCCTTTTCCTATTATTTATATTTTGTTCATATTTACAGTTTAAATTTTATTATTAGCTTTAATATATGTTCTTGAACATTTCAAGTGAGCGTAGGCGACGTAGGAGCGGAGCGTAACGTGCGAGTGCTGAGCGAAGCGAACCACGAAGTGAAATGTGAAAGAATGTATATTAAAGCTTAAACTGTAAATAGGAACTAACATATTCTATAAATTGATTTTTATTTAATGGCTTAGAATAATAATAACCTTGAATTATTGTGCAACCTACATTTTTCAAATATTTAACTTGTTCTTTTGTTTCTACTCCTTCTGCAACAGTTATTATTCCTAATTCGTTAGCCATATTTATTATATGTTTAATTATATCTATTTTACTATTTCCTATTTTGTCTATAAATGACTTGTCTATTTTTAGTACATCTATTGGCATGTCTTGAAGCATATTAAGCGATGAATATCCTGTTCCAAAATCATCTAGTGAAATGTTAAATCCTCTTTTTTTAATTTCTTTCATTATGTTTGTTATATTAGTATCTATTCCCGCACTTTCTGTTATTTCCAGCTCTATATTTTTAGGATTTATTTTATATTTCTTGGCAATTTTATCATATTCATCTATAAAATCCAATGTGTTAAAATGTTCTTTTGATACATTAACTGAAAATGTGATATTCTTTAAATTGAATTCTTTTATATCTTTACATACTTTTTCAAAAATATATAAATCTAATTTTAAAATAAATCTATTTTTTTCAAAAAGAGGGATAAATTTACCAGGAGAAATCATTTTGCCATTCCTATTCCACCTAACTAATGCTTCTGCTGATACTACTTTTTCGTCTAATATGTTTATTTTAGGTTGATAATATATTTCAAATTCTTCATTTCCTAAAGCTTCATCCATAATTTCTTCTATTTCATGTTCTTCAAGAATTCTGTTTTCCATAGTTTCATCAAATATGCAATATTTTTTGTTATAGTCGCCTACTATTTCATCATGTGCTATTGTTGCTTTATCTATTGCTTCTAAAATTTGTTCATTTTGTTTACATTGATATATGCCGATTATAGGGTAAACAGAATAAGTCTCATCTTTTACTTTTATTTTTGATAAACTTTCAAATATTTTTTCTGCCTCTTCTTTAATATTTGTCGTTTGTGTAATAATTCCAAATACATCATTAGATAATCTACAAACTATATTTTGCTTATTCAATTTATTTCCTATTTCAATTAATAGGTTGTTTCCTGTATTATGACCATAATGTTTATTAAATGATTGAAACTTTTCTATGCTTAATATTATAACATAATTATTAGAATTTGTAGATATATCAAGTAATTTTTGCCCTTCTTTACAGAAATAATAATAATTTCCTAGTTTTGTTATTGGATCTATATATGCTAATTCATAAAGCTCCCTTTTCTTTTTAATATTAGAATATATGATATATACTGAAATGGCTATTATAGAAATGATAATTATAATTGTAATAACTGTACTTATTGTTATAACCTCTTGAAGTTCTTCTGCGACAATACTTTCTGGGGTAATTATTAATACATTCCAATCACTTATTCCAATATTTGTGTATGAAATATAATAGTTATAATTATTTATTTTCATTATTTTTTGCCCATTTTGTGCTTTATTTATATCTGATTCCATTTCTTCTATTTTATTTTGGTTTTCTTTTAAATCAATATCTTCTCTTAGACTTTCAAATATATTTTGAGTATTTTCTTGATTTGCAGAATTTGCAATCATTACACCTTTTGATGTTATTATATATTCATATCCCCTACCATTATATATTGAATTTGCAAATAGCCTTTCATATGCATCTGTTTCTGCAATTAGCATTATAACAATTGGTTCATTTTCTAAATTTATCTTTTTAAAATATATATTTATTTCCTGCATATCTATTTTACTTTTTCTACTTCTTGAAATTTGTACATCATCTGACTCGAAAAAATATTCTACTTCATCTTTTAAATTAACATTTTCACCATCGCTTGTTATTGTATTTCCATTTTGATACATTATTGCCATTCTGGTAAAGTTAGTTTTTAGTTCATTTCTTTCATATAATTCAAATATACTTTGAGCATTTGTTAAATTATTTATTTCTATCTCATCACAAATGTTATTTAATACTCTAAAATCTTCTTCTATTTTATTTTCTATTTTTATCGAATCTTGTTTTGTTAGTTCTGCTAAATTTTTAAGTGTATTTTCTGTTATAAGTTTTTGTATATATATTAGATAAATGGCAGATGATAATATAATAAGAAGTAAACTTAGACATATACATATGATTAATAATACCCTTTTTTTCATATTTGCTCCTTTTTTATTTGACATTTTCATGTCATTTTGAAAAAAAACTAGACTTTTTTATTTTAATATATTATTATATAATATATGTATAATTTATTTAGGAGGAATGGTTATGTCAAAAATAAAAACAATGATAGTGGCAATATTAGTAATTTTGAGTTGTGCAAGTTTTGTAAGTGCTTCTAGTGTTAATATGAACTTAGCAAATGAGAATACTGCTGTTTCTAACACTAATACTTCTACTAATTCGAATACAGCTACATCAAATGTAATTTCTAATACTATTACAAATGGAGTTACTAATTCGTTAAATAATTCTCAAACTAATGCAAATTCTGTTGCACCTTCTAATATGGCTGCTAATGTAGAAAGTGTAAGTAGTATAAATGATATTGAATCTTCTACTCTTAATATTGGTCAAATATTAAATATTTTCTTAATTGCTGTTGGTGTTATTTTAATACTTCTAGCAATTGCAATATTAGTTAGAATGAAAAAATAGTATTAAAAAATTTTATAATATTACTATTTAATTATATAAAAATACCAATATATGTTCTATAACATTTCAGCGAACGAAGCTTGCAAAGCGGAGTGTAGCGTGCAAGCTGGAGCGAGTAAATACGAGCGACCCGCGCCGTGAAATGTGGAAGAATATATATTGGTATTTTAATATTAAAATTTAATTGAACTGTAATTATTAATTTTCCAATTTTATTTCAATTTTTCTTTCATATATCTTTCTATGTTTCTTTGTGCGTCTTTTTTCTTTATATCTTCTCTTTTATCATATAATTTTTTTCCTTTTCCTATTCCTAATTCCAATTTTACTAAATTACCTTTGAAATATATTTTTGTTGGTACTAAGGTATACCCTTTCATTGTTGTTTGTCCTATAAGTTTGTGTATTTCTGATTTATGAAGTAGTAGTTTTTTGGGACGAAGCGGGTCTTTATTATAAATGTTTCCATGTTCATAAGGACTAATATTCATTGAATATACAAATACTTCTCCACTTTTTTCAATTATTGCATAACTATCTTTTAGATTTACTTTCCCTGCTCTTATAGATTTTATTTCCGTACCATATAAAACTATTCCAGCTTCTATCTTATCTACAATATCATAATTGTGATATGCATTTGGATTTTTTGCTATTAATTTACTGTCTGTTTTTGTGTTCATTTATTTTACCTCTATTTTTTATATTTATACATTATTGCCATTTATATTAGTATCTGCATTTTCTGTTTGTTCAAAATATTCTTTTATACCATTATATATTCCTTCTACTATTTTATTTTGGTATTCTTCATCTGTTAGTTTTTCTCTTTCTTCTGTACTAGATAAAAAACCTGTTTCTACTAAGCAAGATGGCATTTCTGTTTTTTTGGTTACAATTAGCCCATCACTTTCTTTTATACCTAGGTCATTTGCTCCTGTTGATTCAATTATATTATCTTGTATATTTTGAGCTAATATCTCGCTTTCTTTATCTTTTTCTGGATTGTACCATGTTTCAATTCCATTTGTTACATCATCATCTTCTAGTGCATTTTGATGTATACTTACGAATAAATCGGCATTTTCTCTATTTGCAATTCTTGCTCTTTCATTTAAATATACATTTACATCCTCAGTTCTTGTCATTACCACTTTTGAATATTCTTTTTCTAGTTTTGCTTGCAATTTTTCGGCTATTTGGAGGCATATTGTTTTTTCATAGACATTGCCAAAAATGCATCCTGGTTCTTCCTCTCCTCCATGCCCTGCATCTATTACTATACATTTATTTATTTTACTTGCTTGCTGATAATTTACAGTTTCTGCTGACTGATATTTAGGTTTCATATTATTGCATATACCATATATTATAATTATTAATATTATTAATAATATTCCTACTTTTCTTCTATTTATTT
The DNA here is from genome assembly GCA_944393305.1 of uncultured Clostridia bacterium. Taxonomy (GTDB): domain Bacteria; phylum Bacillota; class Clostridia; order TANB77; family CAG-508; genus CAG-793. Next base: position 14,069 of record CALXZS010000010.1, read on the forward strand.
TCCTTCTTTTTGATTTTTTATATCTTCTTTTACTCATAAAAGATTGTTCCTCGTTTTCTCAAAATTGTCTTTTGTAATATATTTTCCAATTTTGCCTTTTTTATACTTTATCACTTTAGAATTCATATGTCAATCTGGAATTTTTAAAAATATAAAATATTTATTTTCTAAAACTTTTATTCAATTCTTTCTCTTCTTCCAAGTTTCTTTTTTCTTCTTCAACATACTCTAAATATATTTTCTCGATAAATCCGCCTTTTTTATCTCTTTTTTCTTCTCTTAATTTATTAACGTCAGCCCAATTAATTTCCTTTACTGCCATTATACTCTCTATTACTTCCATAACGTCTGCTAATTCTTCTGGGTCATTTGCCTCAATAAATTCATGTGCCTCTTCTATTAATTTTTTATTAAGTGATTCTATATATTCATCATCATTTAATATTCTATATTTAGCTTTTCTTCCTTCTTGTTTGTCAATACATTCTGGTATTCTATCTCTTACTAATTTATTATATGTATATTTCATAGTACCCTCCTTTTTTCCAAATTCTTGTTTGTATTTTACTATATAATTTAATATTTTTCAATAAGGGACGGTCCTTTTTTGAAAAAGGACCGTCCCAAACCAAAAATTAATCATTATCATTATGCTCTTTCATATATTTGCAAATTAGTACAATTGCAATTATTACTATTGCTATTAGAATTATCCACATCCATACGTCTAAACTCATTCCTAAAAATGTATAATTTGACTGTGCATTCATACCTGAATTAACTGTGTTTTCTGCTGTATTAACAGTATTTCTAACTCCATTTACAGTTGTTTCTGTTACATTTTCTACTACATTTCCTGTACCTTGTGCGACATTTTTTGTAGCGTCCCATGTATTTTCAACTGCATTTCCTACTGTATCCATTGCATTACCTACACCACCTGCTACGTTTCCAGCGGCATTTCTAGCATTGTTCATCATATTTGATGTTGCAAGTACACTGCCTGTGCAGAATCCTAATAGTATAAAAAGAATACTAATGATAGCAATTTTTTTATACATAAAATCCTCCTTACTACTTTGTGAAATCAATATTATTATTTGTGATTTTTTTATTATTATGCATAAAAAAATTGTATTTCTAAAATAAACTATACAATTAATTTTTATTATGCTTTGTTACTTGAACCAAATACATCTCTTATTTTATGTTTTACTGTTTCTTCTATTAATTCTCTACCTGGTCCCATGTATTTTCTAGGGTCAAATTGTTCTGGTGTTTCTGCAAATACTTTTCTTATTGCTGCTGTCATTGCTAATCTTAAATCTGTATCAACATTTATTTTTGAAACACCTCTCATACTTGCTTCATGAAGCATTTCATCTGGAACGCCTTTTGCTCCTGGCATATTTCCACCATATTTATTACACATTTCTACATATTCTGGTATTACTGTTGACGCACCATGTAAAACTATTGGAACATTTGGCATTAGGCTTTTTACTTTTTCTAATATATAGTCATTGGTCGATTGCACACCTAACTCTATTGTTTTTACTTTATATTTTTTTAACATTTTTAATATTTTTTTGTTGATACAGTCTGGTCTTGTAGAAATACGTATACTATTTACTTTTCCTTGCTTTATATATTCATAT
>CALXZS010000011.1 GCA_944393305.1 uncultured Clostridia bacterium
TCTGATATACCTTGAACACCTTGTCTTAATACATCATCTGCCATTTTGAAAGCTTCTACTATTGATGTTTTTCTATCAATTATTTGTAATAATTTGTCGTTTGGAATTACAACTAATGTATCAACTTTTCCTTTTAGGCTTTCTATTCCTCTTTCTGCTTGTGTTAATCTTTTCTTTCCTTCAAATGTAAATGGTTTTGTTACAACTGCTATTGTTAGTATTCCCATTTCTTTTGCTATTCCTGCTACGATTGGTGCTGCACCTGTTCCAGTTCCTCCACCCATTCCAGCAGTAACGAATACCATGTCTGCTCCTTTTATTGCTTCTGATATTTCTGCTTTACTTTCTTCAGCTGCTTGAGCTCCTATATCTGGGTTTGCTCCAGCTCCTAGTCCTCTTGTTATTTTTTCTCCAATTTGTATTTTTGTAGATGCCTTTGATAAAAGTAATGCTTGTCTATCTGTATTTACTGTAACAAATTCTACTCCTTCTATTCCTGAGTCTACCATTCTGTTTACAGCATTGTTTCCTGCTCCACCGACTCCTATTACTTTTATGGTTGCTGTATCATCCAACCCATAATTTTCTTCATAGTTATTATCCATCAACATAAAGCTTTCCTCCTAAATTTTATCTTTAACTTTTTTTATTTTTTATGAATAAAAGAATTCTTTGATTTTTTCTAATATATTTTTAAAGAAATTTTGATCAGAGTTTATATCTAAACTACTTGATACATTTTTTGCAAATGGTCTTGCTGCAATATATCTAACTAATGCATAAGCTGTGGCATAGTTTGGTTTTATTAAACTTGCTATTTTGTTATTTGCCATTTTTACTGGTATATTTAATGTTATTTTTCCAACTATATCACTTTTGCTTATATTTGTAATTCCTTGACCGGTTATTACAACAGTATTGATATTTTGTTTTATTCCTTGATTTGAAATATCTTGATTTACAAGTTCAAACATTTGCTCAACTCTTGCTTCTATTATTTCTACTATTTCTGAACTTTTTACTATTTTGTTTTCGTCATTTTTCGCTGTATTAAGTATTACATCTGTATCATTATCTATATATGATTTTAAAGCTAATCCATATTGTCTTTTTAATCTTTCAGCTTCTTCTATTGTTATTCCTAATACTAAAGAAATATCGTTTGTTATATTATTTCCTCCTACTGGAATAGAATTTGTATATACATATCTATCTCCATCAAAAACTCCTATGTTCATAGTTTCTGCACCAATATCAAGAAGCATTACATAGTCTTTTTGTTCTATTGGGTCTAACACTAGGTTCTTTTCTGCAAGTGTTATTGGTACCATACCATCAATGTCTACATCAACTTTTTTAAATATATTTGTTATTACTCTCATATAATCTTTATCTGCTAAGATTATTTGAGCATTTAATGTAAACTTGCTACTGAAAGTTCCTATTGGATCTTCTACTACTTTTCCATCATCTAATATAAATTCATTTGTTACTATATCTATTATTTGTTTTCCTTCAGGTACATCTATGTCTTTGGCTTGCATTAAGCTACTTGACACATCTCTTGCCGATATTCCTGAATATTTATCTTTAGCTTCTTTTGTAACGCTATTTTGAACAATGGTAACATATTTTCCCGGTATTGTTATATATGCTGAATTAATTTTCATATTCATTTCTTTTTCAGCTTCTTTTATAACATAAGATATAGATTCACTTAAAGATTGCTCATCTACTATTTTTCCTTTTTGTATTCCATTGCTTTTTTTACTGGTGTTACAAACAACTTCAATCTGATTAAAGTTATTGACTTCTCCTACTACTAAACTTATTTTTGATGCCCCGATGTCAATACTTACTATTATGTCACCTATAGCCAAAGCAAATACCTCCAGTCTGCCCTAATTTTTTCTAGTATGCATATTATTATATTTTTCAAAAAAAGTCAATAGAATTCGACATATTTCTGTAATATTTTTGTAACCGTATTGTAATAATGTCGAATTCTATTTTTTTATTATTTTATACTCTAATTGTATATTCAAAATTTGCAGTTCCGCGTAAGCGTTCAAACGAGCTTAAAAGGATTTTAAGCGAAGTGCGTTTGGAGCTGTAAAATTCGAAGAATTTTAGCTGCGACCGCAAGGAACAAAAATTTTCGAATATACAATTAAAGTATAATAAAATAATATAATATTATTTCTCGACTTTTTTATTTTTCTTTTCTGAAATTACATCCAAATAATATCTACGTATTATTCCTAAATTATTGAACATTCTACCAACAAAAACTACTATTGCTGCTAGGTATATGTCTACATTTAATTTTTCGCCTAAAAATGTTAATAACATTGCTAAAATTGCATTTACGAAAAATCCTGAAATAAATACTTTCATATCAAAATTCTTTTTAATATTTGAAGCAATTCCACCAAAAACTGAATCAAGTGCTGCTACAATTCCTATTGCTAAGTATTGTGATACTGTATATGGAATTGTTGGAATTATAAAGCCAATTAATATTCCTACTACACATCCTACACCAATTGCTATACCCATCATATTATTCTACCTCCTTTATATAATTGCTTTCTATTTCACCTGTATATGCTTTTATTTCTATATTATTTTTTTGCTCTACTTCAATTTTCATGCCATTTGCTTCCATTTGGTCTATATATCCACTATTTTTCATACTTAGAGTACTCATTAAATATGTTTGATCTCCTATTGCTTTAACAACATATGGTGATGATATTCTTGTATTTCCTCCGTTCATAACAATTAAATTATCACTAATCATTGCTATATCTGTTAAATTTATAACCCTATTATCATTTATTGAAATAGCTTCAGCTCCTGCATATCTCAATTCATTAATTAATAATAATAAATCATCAGCAGTATATGTATAAAGTGCCTCATCTGTATCTGTTAAAGTTATTACTACACCTTTTCCTGTAACATCTGTTAATCCTAATAATGTTTTTGCTTGTTCTAATTCTTGGTCAAGTATTTCTGATGTTTCTCTATCTTCATTTATTGCTGTATTATATTCTTGTATTTTGGCTTGAGTGTCTTCATATTGAGCCATTGTTTCTTCATATTTTGATTTATAACTTGCTATTTCTGTTCTTAGTTCATCTTCTCTAAGTCCTTCAATGTTTAGTTCTCTAGATTCATCAACAGTTCTAACTTGTATAAAAATAGATGTTACTAATACGACTGCTAAAATACCACATGTAATTGATAAAATTAATGTATTTTTTTTATTTTTTTCTTTCAATATTTTCACCTCTTTAATTTGTAGATTCTATTGAGTTTTGAGTAAGAGCACCTGAATATTTTGGTATTTGAATGTTAGTGCTTTTTGTTGACTGAACTTGGATTTCTCTTGACTCTAACATAGAAGTATATCCTCCAGGTCTGGTTATTGCACCATATAAACTTTCTGGATTTCCTATTGCTCTTATTTCAAAAGGGGAACCAACTCTATTTCCATTTATTTGAATAACATTTCCTGCACATGTAATGCAAGTTGTACTAACTATTCTTTCTCCATTTATTGAAATAGCTTCAGCTCCTGCATTTGCTAACTCATTTACTAAATTTCTTAAATCACTATCATGTACTATTAAGTTATTTATATCCATTAATGAAGATTCTGTACTACTATCTGAAACAGTAAGAATAATTCCATCTCCTGCAACATCTGTTAGTCCAATTAGTCTGTTATATCTTTTTAATTCTTCTTGTTTTTCTACTGCTGTATTATCATTCGAAGTTGATGCTTGTCTTATTTCTTCTAGTTCTTTTGTTGCACTTTCTAAGTCTCTTTGAGCATTTTCAGATCTTTCTTTCCATTCAAGTACTGAATCTCTTAATTCGCTATTTGCAGTCGATATTGAAACTGCTGAATTTTCTTCTTTCATTGTTCTTATTTGCAGTGTTATAGCTGATGTTAATATTACACATACAACTGCAATTGCAATACACGCATTTTTATTTTTCAAATTTCTTCCTCCTTTATTTATACTCTTTCTCTAAAGTATGGATTTTTTTGATTTAAATCCATGTTTACAAATATTTCTCCTGCATGGTCTTTTTCTCTTTCTAAAATCACTTTTACATAAGTCATTTTTGTATCAAGCATTGTATTGTCTCCAAGATATACTGTTTTTTGCTCTGAATCTAAGTATAAGTAATAATTATTTTCATCTTCTATATTAATTGTTGTTATTAAGCTATCTATTTCATTTTTCTTAGCTTCTGACATTATTCTCAAAACTGTATTTAGTTTGTTTAAGTCCTCTTCTACTAATCTATTTCCTGGTACAATATTTTCTTCTGCTGTTGAAAAACCCGCAATTTTAGCTAGTCCATCTTTTGGAGTAGCTGAAATTTCTAAAATGTATCCTTGATTATCCATATATGCATATGAACTTCCATGTTCTAACATAAATGTTGCTACTCTTTCTGTTATATTAATTTGTATTGTGTCTGGCCAAACTCTATGTATTTGCACTGTTTTTACATATGGATTTTCTTTTATTTTAGCTATTGTATCTTTATTTGAAACTTTAAATAAGTTCATATCTTTTTGAATTGTAGATAAACTTATTATTTGCTCTGATGATATTTGTTCATTTCCTTCTACTGTAATATTTTTTATATTAAATATTGGTGATAACATTAAATAAATTATTATTCCTAATAATACTGCTATTAGAAGAATTACTTTTACTATGAGTTTTATTCTTTTATTTCTTTTAATTTGTTTTTCACTCAAATTAGCAATTCTTTTCTTTTTTGCTCTTTTTTTTCTTAGTTTTTCTTGCTGTTTTTGCACTTTTGCAAGTTGTTTTTCTTTTGTTCTTTTTTCTTTTAATTTTTCTTTTTTTATTTTTTCTAGTTTCTTTTTATTAACAGGTGGTACTTCTTTTGTTCCTATATAAAAATCATCTTTCGGTAATTCTTTATTTTTTTTCTTTTTTTTGGCAGTTTTTGTTTTCTTATTATTTTGTATATCTACCTGTTCATTAAAATTAAATATTCCCTCTTTATGTGTTTGATTTTTTATGTTATTATTTTTCTTCCTCTTTTTTGTTTTTGGCATTTATACCACCTTTTCTTCTTTTATCTTTATATTTGCTCCTAAGCTTTTTAATTTTAAGTCTAAATTTTCATAGCCCCTTAATATATATTCTATATTTTCGACTTTGGTAATTCCTTCTGACATGAGTCCTGCTATCACAAGTGCTGCTCCTCCTCTTAGATCTTTGCTCATAACATCTTTACCTTCTAATTTATCTACACCTACTATTTCAAGTGTTTTATCTTTTTGATTTATATTTGCTCCCATTCTAACTAATTCTTCGGTGTATTTAAATCTATTTTCAAATATATTCTCTACTATCTCGGATTTTCCTTCTGCCTTTGTTAAAATTGCTCCCATAATTGGCTGCATGTCTGTTGGAAAACCTGGATATGGTTCAGTTGATATATTTATGCATTTTATTTTTTCTGGAGCTTTTAAGCTTATTTTATCTCTATTTATGGATATTTTACATCCCATCTCTTTAAATGAATATAGAACTGTTAGTAAATTTTCAGGATTTGTATTTTCTACTGTTATGCTTCCTCCAACTGCTGCTACTGCACCAAGAAGCGTACCCGTTTCAATTCTGTCTGACATTATTTTATACTCTGTTTTATGTAGTTTTTTAACTCCAAAAATTGTTATTTCTGATGTTCCTGCTCCATAAATTTTAGCTCCCATACTATTTAAGCATTTTGCTAAATCTTTTATTTCAGGTTCTTTGGCAGCATTAGTTATATGTGTCGCTCCTTTTGCATATACTGATGCTAAGATAATATTCTCTGTTGCTCCTACACTTGGAAATTTTAACTTTATTCTTTTTCCAATAATGTCTTTACATTTGCAATGAATACAGTCATCTTTTTCATCAATTGATATGCCTAGTTTTTTAAATGAATCTAAGTGTATATCTATTGGTCTTGCACCAATATTGCATCCTCCTGGATAAGAGAATGTTGCCTCTTTAAACCTCCCTATTATTGCTCCTGCTAAAACAACGGTTGAACGAAGTTTATGCATTAGCTCTTTTGGTATTGAGGTTTTATTCATAGTTTTACTACATATAGTTATTTTATCACTATTTCTAACTATTTTGCAACCCAATATTTTTAATATCTCAAGTGTTATCTTAGTATCTTCAATATCTGGGATATTATATAGAGTTACTGGCTCTTTATTTAATATTGCTGTTGCAATAATTGGTAAAGCTGCATTTTTTGAACCAGATGCTGATACTTTACCATTTAACTTGTTACCTCCTTGGATTATGTAACTTAACATACTATATCTCCTTTCTTGCTTGATATATAGTATGTTAAGTTATTTTTTTATGTTACTAATTAATTGTTACAATATTATACTGCGTCCTTTAGTTTTATAGATAATAGTTTACTAATTCCGCTTTCTTCCATTGTTACACCATATACTGTATCTGCCGCTTCCATAGTACCTTTTCTATGTGTAATAACTAAGAATTGTGTTGTACTACTAAATTTCTTCAAAAATTCTGCAAACCTATATACATTTACATCATCAAGTGCTGCCTCAATTTCATCTAGTATGCTAAATGGTGCTGGGTTTATTTCTAATATTGCAAATAAAATAGCTATTGCAGTTAGTGCTTTTTCTCCTCCTGATAAAAGCATCATATTTTGTAATTTTTTTCCTGGTGGTTGAACTCTTATATCTATTCCACATTCTAGTATATTTTCTTCATCTTCTAAAACAAGTTCTGCTTTTCCTCCACCAAATAGCTCATAGAAAACATGGTTGAAGTTTTTGTTTATTTGCTTAAATTTAATTTCAAATTGTTTTTTCATTGTGCTTGTCATATCTGCTATCATGTTTCTTAGTTTTGCCATTGTTGTTTCTAAGTCCAGCCTTTGCTCACTCATAGTTTCATATCTTTCTTTTGTTTTTTTGTATTCTTCAATACTGTCTACATTAACACTTCCTAATTCTTTTATTTTATTATGCAAATCGTTTACTTGTTTTTGTGCTAATTGCATATTTTCTGGTTTTGGATAATCTTTTGCATTATTTGGTGTTATTTCATACTCATTCCAAAGTTCATTTATTGTATCTTCAATATCTTGCTGTATATTTGTTGTTCTAATGTTAATTTTTACAAGTTGTTCTTTTATTGCTTGAATTGTTTCAAATTGTTTTTCTATATCTGTTTCTAATGCATTTAATTTTTCATTTTCTTTTACTCTTGATTCTTTTAGTTCTTCTGATTTTTCTGAACTGTTTACAACTGCTTCTTTTATTTTCTGAATACTTTCTTCAAATAAAGTTATATTTTTTTCTAGTTCTTTATTTGATAGTTCCATTTTTTGTATTTGTTCTTGCTTTGATGTAATTAAGTCTTGTTCTGTTTTTATATTTTTGTCTATTCTTTCAACTAACTCATCAATTGACATAGAACTTTCATCAAATGATGAAACAGATATTTTTAAATTTGTAATTTCTATATTTAAATCATCTATATATTTTTGCTCGTCTTTATTTGATTTAGCAAATTCTTCAATTTCTGCTGTTAGGCTATTTATTTTTTCTGTTAATTCTTCTACCTTTGCTGTTATTTCAACTTTTTTCGCTTTACATTCTTCTTTTTTAGCTTCTAAACTAGAAATTTCATTAGATAATTTTTCTTTTTTAGCTATTATACTTTCTATTTGTTCATTTATTTGATTTAATTTTTCTTTTTCTGTTGCATAACTAATTTCAATTTGCTTTAGTTCTTGATTTTTTTCTTCTATTTCAACCAACTTACTTTGCTCTATTATTTCTTCTTTCTCTTTTTTATTTTGTTCTATTTTTTCTTCTAATTGTTTTATATTTTTTTCTAATTCTTTTATTTCATTTGCTCTACCTAGCAAATTGACTGTTTTTTTGTTTATAGAACCACCTGAAATTGCTCCTGAAGGATTTATTATATCTCCTTCTAAAGTTACTACTCTAAAAGAATAATTATTTGCCTTTGATATTTCAATTGCATTTTGCATATTTTCTACTATTACTGTTTTTCCTAGTAAATTAAGAACTATTCCTTCATATTCTTTTTTGTATTTTACTAAATCTGACGCAATTCCTATCATTCCTTTAGTTTCTTTTATTTCGTCTATTTTTTTGCCATGGACAGATGATATTGGTAAAAATGACGCTCTTCCTAGATTATTTTTTCTTAGATATTCTATCATTTTTTTTGCATCGTTTTCATTTTGAGTTACTATATTTTGAAGGCTAAATCCTAAAGACATTTCAATTGCTGTTTGATATTTTTCATCTGCTGATACAATATTTGCTAAAACTCCATGAACGCCTTTTTTTAGTTCACTGTCGTTTTCGCAAGCTTTTAATAATTCTTTAACAGATTTTGCATATCCTTCTTTTTCTCTTTCAGTTTCTACTAAGAAATTTTTTCTAGTTGTTTTAAAACGCATTTCATCGGTTAATCTATTTATTGTTTTATCATATTCATTTATTTTTTCTTCTAATTTTTGTTTTTTGCTTTTCTGTTCTTCTATTAATGCCTCATTTTTATTTTTTATTTTTTCTATTTCTAAAAATTTATTATTAATCTCATTTTTAATTGTTCTTTTTTCATCTAGTTCTAAAATTGTTTGTGTAAGTTCTTTCTCAGCTTGCTTTTTTCTATTATCTAGATTTTCATAATTCACATCATATTGTGTGATTTCATTTTGTAAATTATATTTTTCTTCTTTACCATCTTCTACATTTTTCTTTTTTTCTTCAATTTCTAATTCTTTACTAGATAATTTCGCACTTAATTTTTTTAGTTCTTCTTCTTTTATTTCTAGTTCTTTTGTAAATTTTTCCTTGTTAGAATCCAAATTTTCTTTTTTGTCTATTTTTCCTTGTCTTTCTTCTTCTAACATTGTTATATTTTGTTTACTTTGTGATATTTCATTTTCTAATCTATTTTTATTTTCACTATTGTTTGAAATTTTTTCTTTGCTAATATTTATATCTGAATTTATTTTTTCTATTTTATTTTTACTTTCAAACCCTAGAACTTGCATTCTTTCTATTTCTGAAGAAATTGTTTCTATTTTTTCTTTTAGTTCTTCTTTTAGTTTTTGCATTTTATCTAGTTTTTTATTTTCTTCATCACTTTGAGTATTAAATATTTCTTTGTTGTTTTCTAATTCTTTTAATTTTTCTTTATATGTATCTATTTTATATACAAATAGCCCTACTTCTATATTTTTCAATTCTTCTCTTAGGTCTAAAAATTTTCTTGCCTTTTCTGATTGTAATTTTAGAGGTTCTATATTTACTTCAATTTCAGAAAGAATATCATTTATTCTAAGTAAATTAAGTTTTGTCTGCTCTAGCTTTTTTTCTGTTTCATCTCTTCTTGCTCTATATTTTACAATTCCAGCCGCTTCTTCAAATATGTGTCTTCTATCTTCTGATTTATTACTTAAAATTTCGTCAATTCTTCCTTGTCCTATTATTGAATATCCATCTTTTCCTATACCTGTATCCATAAATAGTTCTAATATATCTTTTAGTCTACATGGTACTTTATTGATATAATAACCTGTTTCTCCTGTTCTAAAAAGCTTTCTAGTTACTGTTACTTCTGAATATTCAAGTGGAAGTGAACCATCTTCATTATCTATTACCATATTTACTTCTGCAAAGCCTAATGATTTTCTATTTTCTGTTCCTGCAAATATAATATCTTCAGATTTTGAACCTCTTAATGATTTTATACTTTGCTCTCCTAATACCCAACGAATAGCATCTGAAATATTACTTTTTCCAGATCCATTTGGTCCTATTACTGCTGTTATTCCTTTTTTAAATTCAAAAACTGTTTTATCTGCAAATGACTTGAATCCTTGCATTTCTAATCTTTTTAAGTACATTTGATTGCCCCTTTGTTATTTTATATATTTTTCTATATATGGAATTGAACTTTCTAATTCCATAATGTTTTCTGTTTTTATATTTTTATAATAATCATCCATATTTAAGTTATCACTAATTTTTTTAAGTGAAAGTAGCTTAATTTTATACATATCTGCTATTATACTTACAGAATGTAGTTCCATGTCAAAAATCACTTTTTCTTTTATATCTGTTTTGGTTACAAAAGTTTCTGATGAATAACATGGAAGTTTTTCTAGTCCCTCTATTTTTTCTAATTCTTCATTTCCAAAATCATTCATGCTGTATTTTTCTTCTCCAGGTATATGCCATTCTAAATTATATGACCTTGAAATATTAACCCATTTTCCTATTTCTGCACTGGTTGAACCCGCATAGCCTATATTTATTATTATTTCTGGCTTTTCATTTTCACACAAATATTTTGTGAGACCAATTGCTGTTTTTTGTTTTCCTATTCCTGTTATGACTAAATTAATTTCTGTTTCTTTTATTTTTCCTTTATATGTTGCATAGATTTTATCTTCTATATTTTTTACAAGTTCTAGTTTTTTTGCTATTATTTCGCCTTCTTTTGCCATTGCACAATGAATTAATATATTTTTCATTTTTTATAATATTCCTTTCTCAAGGCACATATTGGTTTGAAAAACTTTAATCAAACTTTTACTCCTTTTTCTGCTTATACCATATTACCATAAATACATTAATTTGTCATTAAAATTTAATATAGTTTTGTTATTTTTTTATTGTATTTTATAAAATTAAATGGTATATTATTAGTATGCAAAGGAGAAAGAACAATGATTGAAGAGAAATATGATTTTTATGGGCCAACTAATCTGAAAGTTCATGATTTAGACCATTCTTTAAAAGACCACTTAATTGTTATGGATAGTATGGATTTATTTACCAAAAGACATAGTGAGAATGTTGCTAATTTAACTGGTAGAATATGTGAATACATGCATTGCAATAATCAATTTACTATTCACTGTATTTTAGCTGGATATGTTCATGATATTGGTAAATTATTTATTCCTAAAAATATACTTAATAAACCAGGAAAGCTTACTGATTCTGAATTTGAAATCATGAAAACTCATACTACTCTTGGTTATCAATATTGTATGGATGATTTATCTTTAAGACCATATTCTGATGGTCCTTGGTATCATCATGAATCTTTAAATGGTACTGGCTATCCAAGAGGATTAAAAAAGCCGGATATTCCTTATTCTGCACAGATTATTAGGGTTGCTGATGAATATGACGCAATTGTAACAAAAAGGCAATATACAACTCACATTAATATTTCTGCAACATTAAAAGAACTTATACAAGATGCGCTTCCTAGTAATGATGTTATTGCTCTTGACCAATTAAAGCAGAATGAAAGGCTTGGAAAAATTAATCCTAAACCTTTGAAAGCTTTATTTAAAGTTGTTATTGATGACACTTTATATGAAATTAGTTGTGTTATGAATTATGTTAATTATATAAAAGATCAAATAAAAAGATTGAAAACTATTCAAAAATATTCTAAAAAAGCGGAAAGTGCCAAAAAAGCTTCTACTAAAGATTATTATAAAGCTGGAATGCAATTACTTTTGCAACAGGGCGAAACTTTTGATAATTATACTCAAGTTTTAGCTGAATATGAACATGCTTTAGTTATTAGAAAGGATAGAATTGATAAGCTTTATGAGGAAATAAAGATTATAAAGAAGTTAAAAATTTAAGGATAAAAAATAATAATGTTTTCTTTTCCATGACGTTAGAATGTGCCATTTGGCTCACTTTCTTTTTTCTGAATTGAAAACATTATTATTTTTTATTAACAAGAAATTATTTAATATGCAGTATTCTATTTATTCTTTTTAATTTTTCGATATATAATAATTGCTACAACAGTTAATACCGCTATTATTGGCATAACGCTAAAATAAAATACTCCTGTTCTTGGCATTACTACTAATTCATTCATATCTTCGTTATCTTCAAGTGTTGTTTCTTCTATTTTTTCTGAATCAATACGTACTTGTGCTTTTATATCTCCTGCTATATCTACTCCTTCATTTTTTTCTAATATTATTTCATATTCTCTAGTTTCTCCTATGTTTAAGTCTTCCACTTTATATTTTGCTTCATTTCCAGTTATTGTCCAATCTGTATTTAATATATGGTATCCTTCTGGCACATAAAATGTTATAAATCCGCTTCCGATTCTTTCCTCATTATTTGTTACTTTAATTTTATAATAAATTTGTAAACTTGAATTTTTATTTGCTTCTCTAATTTCTGTTTCTATTTTTCCTATTTTTCCATCTAGTCCATAATAGTTACCATTAATTAATGCTTTTTCTAAATTCATTTCAATTTGCAAATTGAATTTTAGCTTATGATAGTAATAATTTAATGTTACATCTTCTCTTGCTATTTTTATTGTTTCATTTTCTGGCTTTTTGGTTAACGTATAATCTTCATATTGTCTTTCTTCTGATGTGAAAGTATCTCCTTCATGTACAGTTTTGTCATATGTATCTATTATTTCATTATTATCTTCATCTATATAATTTACTGTTACTTTTGATTTATGTTTATAATAATAAATTACATCAATACTTTCTTTATTCATTGTTCCACTGGTATTGCCTTCTACTTTTGAGAAGTCATAATCTTCAATTTCTTTTTGTATTGTATTATAGTTATCCCCATATTTTCCACTAATTGTTTCTTTTTGTGCAATTTCTTTATTTGTAAGTTCGTCCACATATTTGACATTTACATTTGCTTTTTTTAGATAATAGTAATTTACTTGTTGTAATTCTTCTGTTAATGTAAATTCTTCTTTTTCGGGTTTTTCTACTAATACATAACCATCAAATTGCTTTTCAGATGTTGTAACCTTTTCGCCTACTGGTCCACTTTGGTTTACTGTATCTAGTGTTTTACCAGTTGTTTTATCTATGTAATTTGCTTGTACACCGCCACTTTGTAAATTGAATGTAACAAATAAATTAGATTCTCCACCTGCTCTTTCCATATAAAAGATTTTTAGTGTATGTTCTCCAGGTGTAAGCATTCCGTCTGCAAAAGCTGTTTTATATATGTCTTTTTCGTCTTGGCTGGTATTTAGATTATATACACTTTCGTAATATACTTGATTTTTAGCAAAGTTTATATTTCCTTTTAATCTAGCATGACATCCACCTAAATCTAGTACAAGTTTATCGTCTACAAAGACCCATACATCGTCATCTCCAGAAAAATTAAATACCATGTCTTCATATTCATTTGTTTCTGTATTTTTTACTTTTCCATCTTCTGTCATTATAAATGGAATGTCCATTCTAACAGTAAATCCTAAGTTTCTTTTCATTTTTTGAGATGTATCATCTGTACAATTGTTGAATGGATAAAAACCGTATCTTTCACCTTGATGCATTTTTAATGTTTTTGTATTATAATCTTTATACACATGATATTTATCACTATTGAAACTATAATATCCATTGCTTTCTTTTATAAATGGGAATTTCCAATTTGTTAACACTTCTCCATATACTGTTGGATTTGTATTAGTTTTTGGAAAAAATGTATCTTTATTTGTGTATTTATCTATTACAAATAAATTATCATTTACTAACCTATCTTTTACTAGACCATGTAATACTCCTGTTGAATTCCAATACTTATTTAGACCTACATATCCATTTTGAATACCACCTATATTCATTCCTTCTGTTGACGCCATAAGCATTGATTTTAAGTCCATTTCGTATCTGTTTTTCATAGTATCTTGATAGTAGTCTCCCCAATATATTCCTCTTTGTAGAGAATTGTATTCTTCTCTATTTATTTTCGTTAGTGTTGCATTTACATACTTAATATTTTCTTCTGGTACATTTGTACATTCTGTACTTGCATATGTTTTACTTGCAAGCATCACAAATAAAATGCTGATAACAGCTAAAATACATATTTTAATTTTTTTCTTCATATAACTCCTTTTCCATAAATGATAAAACTATCCCCGGTTTTTCATTTATAATTTTTTGTTTTTTGGGATTTGTAAATAATTTAAGACTTAAATTAATTTGACAAAATTAAATTGAAATAATTTAATTATTTATATTATACTCCAAATTATGGTAATTGTAAAGAAAAATCGTATGCCAAATTTCGACACAATTCGACATACGTTACAGTTTAGCAAAGTTTATTATAGAAACACCAATATACATTCTAAAACATTTCAGCGAACGAAGCTTGAAAAGCACAGTAGCGCGTGCAAGCTGGAGCGAGTATATACGAGCGACCCGCGCCGTGAAATGTGAAAGATTGTATATTGGTGCTTTTAGTATAATTATCTGAACTGTAACAGTATACGATTATTTTATTCCAAACCTATACTTAACCCTAATGCATTATTTATTTTTTGCATAAGTTTTTCATCATTTATATGACCTATTTTTTCTTTTAGTCTACTTTTATCAATAGTTCTTACTTGTTCTGCCAACACCACTGAATTTGTTTTTAGTCCTACATCATGAGAGCCTATCTCTATATGTGTTGGCAATTTTGTTTTTCCTAATTGAGATGTGATTGCTGCTGCAATTACTGTTGGGCTATGTTTATTTCCTAAGTCATTTTGTATAATTATAACTGGTCTTATTCCTCCTTGTTCTGAACCTACAACTGGACTTAAATCAGCATAAAACATATCTCCTCTTCTTATATTCATATTATCTCTCCCAATATTATATTGAGATTTTTCATATATTTCTAAATATTAAATTCTATCTCATTATATACTATGTCAACCTTGCAATCATTGTTCACATCATATATTTGTAAATTTTCTGGTTCAAGTGTTGATTTATTTATGTATAGTTTTTGTTCATTATTATATTTATTTTTCTTGTTTTTATATGTCATTATTATTTTTTCATTTTCTTCAATTATTTCTTTTTCTTCTGATGACCTATAACCTTCTAAAAAAGATGTTAAAAACATTGCATTATCTGATACATATGGATAGTCTTCATATATTTTACTCAAATTAAATTGTGTATTTGTAATTTCTAATTTTCCATCTTTATACTCAAATTTTACTCCTGCAAGTGATTCTGGTGAAGTAGCTATTTGATAAGCTGATTGTGGAAATTTTACTTGTTGTTCAAATTCGTAAAAATTTACATTTTTATTACTTTTTACTGTTACTTTTATTTTTGCTTTGTATGAATTAATATTTAAAATATATTCTTCAATCTCTTTTATACTTTTATTATTTCCACTTTCTCCATTTTTATAATTTGTTTTTATTAAATTTTTTAATAATAATAGAACAGAACATATTATGACTATGAGAATTACAATTTTAATCAATTTATCCATATTGCCTCCTCGTAAACTTAAATATTTAAATTTA
>CALXZS010000012.1 GCA_944393305.1 uncultured Clostridia bacterium
AACTGCAAGTCCAATATTCCTAATTTATCTTCTGGCTTTTCTCTTTGCAATTCTTTCTCATTATTTATTTCTATATTCTTTACTTTTCTTCCTATTAAAGCCTCTACAAAAGCTTTTGTTATTTTGGCATTATTTTTTGTAAATAAACTTTGAAAAACTATATCGTTTTTTGGTTTTAATAGTTGTTGAGTTGTATTTTTATTTTCATTTTCCATATTTTAATTCCTCATTTCTTGATTTAAATTATAATATCTGAAATAGGTGTCCCCAAAAACAGCAAAATTTTTTTTATTGATATTCTAGACTTTTTCATATATAATTACATTGGAGGAAGATTATGAATAAAGATAAAGCAATTTTAATTATACAAAAGTTAAAAAATTATTATCCAGACGCTAAATGTAGTTTGGATTTTGAAACTCCTTTTCAAATGTTAGTCGCAGTTGTTCTTTCTGCACAATGTACAGATGAAAGAGTTAATAAAACTACTCCTTCTATTTTTTCAAAATATCCAACTGTATATGATTTTGACAAAATGGAACTTAGTACACTTGAAGAATTAATTCACCCATGCGGATTTTATAAAAATAAAGCTAAGAATTTAAAAGCTGCGGCGAGAACAATTATTGAAAGATATGGCGGTGAAGTTCCTCAAAGTATGGATGAGCTGATGAGTATTCCTGGTGTTGGTAGAAAAAGTGCAAATGTTATTATGCTTGAGGCTTTTCACAATCCTCAAGGAATTGCTGTTGATACTCATGCCAAGAGAATTTCAAACAGAGTTGGTTTTTCAAATGAATCTGACCCTTTAAAAATTGAGCAAGATTTATTAAAAGTTTTTCCAAAGGAATATTATTATGATGTAAATCATTTGTTAGTATGGCATGGTAGAAATATTTGCAATAGCAGAAGTCCAAAATGTGATGAATGCCCAATAAAGGATTTATGTGAGAATTTTAATTTTTAGCCTTTTTATTTTTAAAATTGTGCAGACACATCTGCACAATTTAATTTTTATTATTATAACATTTTTTTATAAATTTTCTTATTTCATATTTCTTATAGTATATTTATAATCTTTCGAACTTATTATTCCTGTACCAGAAACAGCTATTGTAGCACCTGCTTCTTTTACATATTTTGCATTTTCTAGATTTATACCACCATCAACTTCAATTTCTGTATTCAAGTTTCCAATAACCTCTTTTGCTTCTTTTATTTTATCTATTGTACTTTCTATAAATTTTTGTCCACCTTTACCTGGTTTAACAGACATTACAAGAAGTACATTGATTTCTGGTAAAAATTCCTTTATTTCTTCTATTTTTGTTTCAGGATTTATAGCTAGTCCAACTTTACAATCATTGTCCTTTATATATTTTATATATTTATGAACTTCTTCATTATTTTTACATGCTTCATAATGAAAAGAAATTATATGTGGTGTAAATACTAAATAACTATCTATATATTCTTTTATATTTGAAACCATTAAATGCACATCCATTGGAACATTTGTAATTTGATTTAAATATTCTGCATATTTTCTCATTGTTTCTGATGTATCATTTTCAACAAATCTACCGTCCATTACATCTATATGAAAATAGTCCGTATGTGCTACTTCTAAATCATATATTGTTTGAATTATTTTACTCTCTTCTACACTTAAAAGCGATGTTGAAATTTCCATTAATTATATCTCCTTTTAAATTTTTCTTTTAATTCCTCATATATTTTCTTGTAATTTTCATATCTTGATTTTGAAATTTTTTCCTCATCTAATGCAATTTTAACGCCACATTCTCTTACATCTTCATAAATATGGCTACATCCTACATATTTGCAATCTGAAATATATGGCACAAATTCTATAAATTCTTTATCTAAATTTGTATATTCAATTTCGGTAATGTCAAATGTTGAAAATCCTGGTGTATCTGCAATAAATGTATTTTCTTCTAATTCATATAAAGTTACTGCTGTTGTTGTATTTTTTCCTCTTTTATTTTTCTCACTAATTAAACCTTCTTCTGTTATATTATCATTAAATAGTCCATTTATTATTGTAGATTTACCAACTCCTGAATTTCCAGAAAATACAGTAACATTATTTTTCAAACATTCTTTTAATTTATCCATTCCTATTCTATTTTTTGCTTGCATTTGTATTGTCTTATATCCTACATTACTATACAGCTTTGCTAATTCATCTGCATTTTCTAAATCACATTTATTAAAAGCTATTATGCTTTTTACACCTAAATTTTCTGCAAAAGCTAATTGTTTATCTAGTAATAATATATCCGGTTTTGGTTCTTTCATTGATACAACAAATACAATTTGATCTATATTCGCTATTCTTGGTCTTTTTACATAGTTTTTTCTATCTAAAATTCTTAATATTACATCATTTTCTATTTCTACTTTATCTCCAACAACAGGAGTTATTTCGTCTTTCTTAAATTTTCCTCTTGCTGTACAAATTTTTATTTCATCTTTTTCATTTACTACTTTATATTGGTTAGATATATTTTGTATTATTATTCCTTCCATTATTACTCCTATTATTTTACAATTCACAAAATATATTAAAATTGTATATTAAAGATTTTATAGTTCCGCGTAAGCGTCCAAACAAGCTGGAAGGATTCCAGCGAAGTGCGTTTGGAGCTGTAAAATTCAAAGAATTTTAGCAGCGACCGCAAGGAACAAAAAATCTTTAATATACAATTAAATAAATTTAAGTTTGATTACGAATTGTAACAAATTTTCTAATCACTTGTTGTATTACTATCGAAAATTACTTGTCTATTATTTTCTGATTCATCAAAGTTTATTCTTCTTGTTCTTGTATATGAAGAACCTACTTTTACTGTGATTTCATGTGTTCCAGTAGATGTATATGTGTATACAAAAGAACTATTGTTTACATCAACATTTTCCTGTGTTCTTTCAGAACCATCTATTAAAATTGTAACATTAGCTGTACTGCTTTGATTTTCAGTTTCATTTGTTGTATTTGAATTTTGTGTACTATTTCCCATTATTGATTTTACATTTACAGATATTCTTATTGTTTTATTTTGTTTTTCTATTTTATTGACAACAATTTCTATTGATGAATTTTTAGCTGTTTCTGTATTTGCATCAATGCTTTGAGAAATTACTTTTCCATCATCTTGGTCTTCATGACTTTCATATTTTACTGTTGGATTTAATCCTGCATTTTTTAATGTTGCAGTAGCTGTTCCTTCATCCATTCCGACTACTGTTGGAACTCTTACTTTTTCTGCTCCTGAACTTATATGAACTGTAACAGAATCTCCAGATTTTACAAGTGTTCCTACTTCTGTATCTTGTCTAATTATATATCCTTGTTGTACTGTATCACTATTTTCTGTTTCTTCTATTAATGTTATTCCAAGTTCTTCAGCTTTTTCTCTTGCCTCTTCTATTGTTAAACCTTCTAGTTTTGGCAATTCTGCTGTTTCTGGTCCTTTACTTACTCTTACTGTTATTGTTGAACCTGCATCTATTTTTTCTTCTTTATATTCTGGGTCTTGTGATACTATTTTTCCTTCTTCTACTTCACTACTTGCAACTTCTTCAACATTTAATTCTAAATCTAAATCATCTGCCATTGTTTGAGCTTCTTCAAGTGTTTTGCCTACAAAGTCTGGCATATCTACTTTTTTTGTAATTCCACCATCGATTACTATTTTTGTGATTAAAAATACTATAACAAAAAGTAAAATTAGTCCTAATATGATGATTGCTATTTTTGCTTTTGGATGTTCTGTAAAGAAGTTAGTTTTTGTTTGTACTTCTTCTTTTTTACCTTCATTTATTTGGTCATCAGTTACTGCTTGCATTACTCTTGTATAACCACCATCTTTGTTTTCTATTATAACAAAGTCTCCATCTGGGTCTTTAAGAGCTGTACTTAAATCATGTAGCATTTCTGTTGCATTTTGATATCTTGCGCTTGGTTCTTTTTGCATAGCTTTTACTACTATTTGATTAACTGCTGATGGTATTTCTGGATTTATTTCAGCTGGTTCTTTTGGTTCTTCTTGCATATGCTTTAATGCTACTGATACTGGTGTATCTGCGTCAAATGGTACTTTACCAGTAAGCATTTCATACATTACAACACCTAGTGAATATAAGTCTGATTTTGCGTCTGTAAATCCACCTTTTGCTTGTTCTGGTGAGAAATAGTGTACTGACCCTATTGTTGTACCAAATGCAGTTATTGTTGAATTAGAAACTGCTTTTGCTATTCCAAAGTCTGTAACTTTTGCTATTCCATCTTCTGTTATTATTATATTATGTGGTTTTATATCTCTATGAACAATGCCCTTTTTATGTGCAAGTTCTAGTGCTGACGCTATTTGCATAGCAATATTTACTGCCCATTTCCAACTTAAAGTACCTTCACTATTTATTATTTCTTTTAGTGTTTTTCCTTGTATCAACTCCATTACTATGTAATAAAGATTGTTTTCTTCTTCATGTCCTACATCATATATTGATACAATATTTGGATGTGAAAGGCTTGCTGCTGATTGAGCTTCTGTATTGAATCTTTTTACAAAGTCTGCGTCAGTTGTAAACTCATCTTTTAAAACCTTAACTGCTACTAATCTATTTAATACATGATCTTTTGCTTTATACACTGTTGCCATTCCACCAAGTCCAACTTCTTCTAAAATTTCATATCTATTTCCTATTATCTTCCCAATTAAATTCATAACTAGATATTCTCCCTTACATTATTATTAAAGCTGTAATATTATCTAATCCACCTAATTCATTTGCTTTTTTTACTAATTCTTCTGATGGATTTTCCTTACTTTCTTTTATTATTTTAAAGATTTCGTTTTCTGGAACCATATTTGTTAGTCCATCTGTACACATTAAAATAATATCACCTTTTATAAATCCTTTTATTGTAGCGTCTGGTTCTATAAATTCAGTACACCCCAATGCTTTTACAAGCATATTCTTTTTTGGATGATTAATACTTTCTTCTTTTGTTATTTTTCCTTCATCAACTAATTGTTGCACATAACTGTGGTCTTTTGTTAGCTTTCTCATAAATTCTTTTCTGATTCTATAAATTCTACTGTCTCCAATATGTGAGATAAATGCTTTGTTTTCATGAATTAAGCATATATCTAAAGTTGTCCCCATATTTTTTAAATCTTCGTTTTCTTTAGCCTTTTCATATACTACCATGTTTGCATATATTGAGCTATTTTTTACTAAGCTAAGCAAACTTTCTTTGTCACCTTTTGAGTTTTCAAAATTGCTTATTATATAATTACTTGCTGAACTTACTGCTAACTTACTCGCAATTTCTCCACCATTATATCCTCCCATTCCATCTGCAACAATAAATAGTTTTATTTTGCTTTCTGGACTAGAAGCATAGTAATAATCTTCGTTTATTTGTCTAGCTTTTCCTACATCTGAAGCCATAAAAGCTTTCATTCATTTTCCTCCTATATTTTACTCTTATCTAAATTTTTTCTTCTAAGTTGTCCACATGCAGCTTCTATATCTGAACCTAATTCTCTTCTTATAGTAGCTGTGATTCCTTTGCTATTTAGATAATCTCTAAATCTTATTATGTTTTCATTTGAACTTTTTATGTATTTTCCGTTTTCTATTTTGTTTATAGGAATTAAATTTACATGACATAGCATTCCTTTAAGTAAGTTTATTATCTCGTCAGCGTCTTTTTGGTTATCATTATTATCTTTTGCCAATGCATACTCAAATGATATTCTTTTATTTGTTTTTTCTATGTAATATTTGCAAGCTTTTATTAACTCTTCTATATTATATGCATCATTTACCGGCATCATACTACTTCTTGTCTTATTATTTGCACTATGAAGCGATATTGATAATGTGCATTGTACATTTTCGTCTGCAAACCTGTATATTTTTGGTACTATTCCACTTGTTGAAATACTTATATGTCTTGCTCCTATATTTAGTCCTTTTTGATTATTTAATATTTTAATTGCATTTATTACATTATCATAATTGTCAAATGGTTCTCCTATTCCCATAAATACAACATTTGAAATTTTATCTTCTATGTCTTGCTCTATTGCTAATATTTGTTCTACTATTTCTCCACTTGTTAAATTTCTTACAAATGGTATTCCTGTTGATGCACAAAACTTACATCCCATTTTGCAACCAATTTGTGATGATACGCATACTGTTTTTCCAAAATGATATTGCATAAGCACTGATTCTATGGCATTTCCATCATTAAGTCCAAATAGATATTTTTTTGTACCATCTTTTGATTCTAGTTTTTTTACAATGCTAAAGTTGCATATATCATAATTTTGTTTTAATTTTTCTCTTAGTTCTAATGATAAATTTGTCATTTCATCAAAACTTTTTACTTTATCTACAAACAACCATTTAAATATTTGTTCTGCTCTAAATGGTTTCTCTCCTAATTGTGTGATTTCTTGTTTTAGTTCATCTAAATTATAGTCTTTTATATTTTTCATAAATTACTCCTATTTACTTATATCACATAATTAGTTATTTTTCAATATTTATTTTGTATTTTTAAATCCATTCTTTGTATTTTCTTATATATTTTTTCTTTGCAATTAAAGCTACTATACAATAAAGTAGTGTAACTACAAATATTAAAACAATATATCTTCCTGCTATTGGAACTAATCCTATCATGGCTCCTAATTTTGTAAATGGGAAAATTAGTCCAATTATTATTAATAATATTGAAGAAATATATACTGCCTTATGAGCATTACTTTGTACAAATGGTATTTTTGCTGTTCTTATTATATGCATTCCTATTAAGTTTGAAACTATGCTATAACTAAACCATATTGTTTGAAATGTAGCCGCTTCTCTCACATTGAAAAATACTAAAAGTGAGATGAAAACTATAATATCAAATATTGAACTTACTGGTCCCATAAATAGCATAAAATGTTTTAAACTTTTTATATCTAATTTTTTTGGCTTTTTTAAACTTTCTTCATCTACATTATCAAAAGGTAATGTCATTTGTCCAAAGTCATATAATAAACCTTCTACTAATAACTGTATTGGTGTTTCTGGTAAAAATGGTAAAAATGCACTTGCTATTATTACTGATACAACTTCTCCAAAATTGAAACTTGTAGATAGTTTTATGTATTTCATTAAATTGACAAATGTTCTTCTTCCTTCTGTAACTCCATCTAATAGTACATTTAAATCTTTTTCAAGAAGTATTATATCTGCTGTTTCTTTTGCAATATCAACAGCTGTATCTACTGAAATTGCAACATCTGAATTTGTAAGTGATGGACCATCATTAATTCCATCTCCCATATACCCTACAACATTATTACCTTGTTTAAGTACTCTAATTATTCTAGCTTTTTGAATTGGTGATAGTTTTGCAAATATATTATTTTTCTTTACGAGTCTCATTACCCCTGAATCAGACAGTTTGTCCAACCTACTGCCCAATATAATTTCTTTAGATTTAATTCCAACTTTATCACAAACATTTTTCGTAACTTCTGCATTATCTCCCGTAAGTACTATTACCCTAATTCCAGCTTTATTAAGTTTTTCTATTGATTGTTTTGCTGTTTCCTTTGGTGGATCAATAAATCCTATAAAACCTATAAAAGTCATGTCTTTTTCATCTGACACATTAAAGCTGGTCAATTCTGTACCTGTTTCTTTTGTGCAAATTCCTAAAACTCTAAATCCTTTTTTATTTAATTCTTTACATGTTTTTAATATTTTATTTTTAAGTTCACTATTTATATTGATTGTTTGATTATTATATTTTACTTTTGTGCATACATTTAAAATCTCTTCTACTGCACCTTTTGTTATCATTTCTTGTTTATTATTTTCTTTTACTATAATAGATAATCTTCTTCTAGAAAAATCAAAAGGAATTTCGTCTATTTTTATAAATTGTTTTTGTAAATTTTGTAAACTTTCTTCACTTCCCTTTTTTATAATAGCTTCATCTATGCTTCCATTTAAACCACTTTGAAAAATTGCATTTAAGTATGCATATTCTAGTATTTGTTTATCTTCTATACCTTCTACATTTATATATTTTTCAACTACTATTTTATCTTCTGTTAAAGTACCAGTTTTATCTGTGCATAATATATTCATTGCTCCAAAATTTTGTACTGCATCTAATTTTTTTACAATGGTTTTCTTTTTAGACATTCTAACTGCACCTTTTGAAAGGCTTGATGAAAGTATAACTGGTAATAAAAGTGGTGTTATTGTAATAGCTATTGCTACTGCAAATGAAAAGGCTGTAACAATATCATGTTTCCATGCATTTAGTAAAAATACTAATGGTATCATTGCAAGCATAAAGTGCATTAATAATTTACTTATATTTTCAATTCCTTTTTGAAAAGCTGTTTTAGGTCTGCTGTTTGAAATAGTATGTGCCACTTTTCCGAAATAACTTGAATCTCCTGTTTTTATAACTATACCTTTTCCAGTTCCAGATACTACATTTGTTCCCATAAAGCATATATTATCTAGGTCTGAAATGTTGTCTATTTCTTCAATAGAAAGTTTTGTTTCTACTTGTTTTTGTACACTATCTGATTCACCAGTTAAAGCAGATTGTCCAACATATAAATCCTTAGCTTCTATTATTCTTAAATCAGCTGGTATCATGCTACCTGCTGATAAAACTACTACATCTCTCAAAACCACTTGATTAATTGGTATTTTTATTTCTTTTCCATCTCTAATTACATTTGTAGTTGTAGCAACTAGGTCTTTTAACTTTTCTGCTGCCTTATTTGAACGATACTCTTCAAAAAATTCTAGAAAAGTGCTTGCTGTAACCAATATTGCGATAACTATAATATTTGCATAACTTGGTGTTTCTGGCAAATAAATATCTGTATAAATTAAAACACAAACTATACCTAATAAAATGCAGTTAAATGGAGAAAATAAGCTTTCTGCTAAATAATTATACCATCTTTTTGGTTTTGCTTGTTTTATTTCGTTTAGTCCATTATATTTTAGTAAATCGTTTGCTTTTTGCTTTGATAGTCCTTTTTCACTAACTTTATATTTTTTTATAAACTCTTCTTTAGGTAAAGTTGATTCTTCACCATATAATTTACTTATATCTACTTCTTCTTTTGAATTTTCCAAAAAAATCATCTCCTTAGTACATATTTTACTATATTATTTTCCAATCTGGTAGTGTTTCAAATGTCATTTCTTTTTTTGTTATTGGATGAATTATTGTTAATTTATATGCCCAAAGACATATAGGATTTCCCTTTCCTCTTCCGTGATATTTACTATCTCCATATATTGCATGCATTCTACTTGATAATTGTACTCTTATTTGATGATGTCTTCCTGTATGCAAATTTATTTTTAATAATGATAAATTTTGCTTTTTATCATATTTTAGCACTTCGTAATCTAATATGGCTTGTTTTGCATTCTTTTTTGTCTTTTTTACAACATAACTTCTGTTATTTTTTTCATCTTTCCACAAATAATCAACAAGTGTATCTTTTTCCTTTTCCATTTTTCCATTACATAGTACTAAATATTCTTTTTTAAATGTTTTGTTCCTAACTTCTTCACTTAGCCTTGACGCTGCTTTTGAAGTTTTTGCAAATACCATTACTCCGCCAACAGGTCTATCTAACCTATGTACTAAACCTAGGTATACATTCCCTGGTTTATTGTATTTTTCTTTCAAATATTTTTTTATAATGCTTAGCATGTCCTCATCTTCTGTTTTATCTGCTTGTGATGGAACATTTATCATTTTTTCTACAACTATTATGTGATTATCTTCATATATTACTTTCATGATTAATTTTTACTTTTATTCCTCCCATCTACCATAAATTCCGCAAGGTAGAATTAATTTTGAATTTGTCATTGGAAGTCCTATTTCTCCATGACTAAACTTCCCTTTTGCCTTTTTTGGCATATACAGTCTAAGTAAATTCTCTAATACTTGACTTGATATTCCTGTTGTATATGAATTAATTAGGAAAAATAGTGGTTTTTCTGATAATACATTCATACATAGTTCTATTAAAGTTGCTATATTTTCTTCAAACTTCCATACTTCTCCATTTGCACCTCTTCCATATGATGGCGGATCCATTATTATTCCATCATATTTATTGCCTCTTCTTATTTCCCTATTCACAAATTTTACAACATCATCTATTAAAAATCTTACTGGTCTTTCTCTTAAACCAGATGATGTAACATTTTCTTTTGCCCACTCACACATTCCTTTTGAGCTATCAACATGACAAACAGAAGCTCCTGCTTTTAAACACGCAACAGTAGCCCCTCCTGTGTAAGCGAATAAATTTAAAACTTTGATTTCTCTTTTACTGTTTTGGATTTTATTCATCATCCAATCCCAGTTTACAGCCTGCTCTGGGAAAAGACCAGTATGTTTAAATCCCATAGGCTTTACATTAAAGGTTAACTCGTTATATGTAATTTTCCATGATTTTGGAAGCTTATTTTTATAACTCCAATTTCCTCCTCCACTAGAACTTCTTACATATCTAGCATCTGCTTTTTTCCATTTTTCTGGAAATGTTTTCTCTTTCCATATAATTTGTGGGTCTGGTCTTATTAATGTAATATTTCCCCATCTTTCTAGTTTTTCTCCATTTGCCATGTCTAGTATTTCATAATCTTGCCACTTATTTGCTACTTCCATTTTACTTCCCTTTCTATTTTATAAAGTTCCTAGTAATTGTACAAATTGATATAGTAATGCAAATATAACTGCTTGTACTATAACTGAACATATAACTAACCCTGTTATTATTTTTTTGCTCATATTTTCCCCCTTATAATTAATTTCATTATTAATTATATTCGGGAAATTTACTAAATATTACTTAATTCGTCTTTTATTTTTCGTGCTAATTCTTCATTTATACCTTTTACTTTTGCAATTTCTTCCACATCTGCTTCTTTTATTTTTTGTACACTTCCAAATTTCTTTAGTAATAGTGCTTTTTTTGTTGTTCCTATTCCTTTTATATCATCTAAAGCTGATTTTGTCATTGCTTTATCTCTTAAAAACTTGTGGTAACCTATTGCTGTATCATGTACTGTATCTTGGAATTGTGTTATTAAATTAAATATATCCTCTGAAACTTCTATTTCATTTCTATTTTCGTCTATCAATGCTCTGGTTCTATGTTTGTCATTTTTTACCATTCCAAACACTCTTATGTCAAGACTTTTTCCATTTTCTATTTCCAAATTATGGATAGCTTTTAGTATTGCTCTTATTTGGGTAATTCCTCCATCTGCAAATATTACATCTGGAAGTCTGCCAAATCCATCATCTTCTTTATCTATTGAATGTCTTAATCTTCTTGTTACTACCTCTTCCATACATCTTGGGTCATCTTGCTCAAATACTGTTTTTATTTTGAATCTTCTTGATAAATTCTTTTTTATTATACCATCTATCATAACACACATACCTGCTACCATATATGTTCCAGATATGTTGGAAATATCAAAACATTCAATTCTTCTAGGTAATTTATCTAACTTTAAAGCTTCTTTCATATCTACAATTATGTGTTGATTACTTTTTTTTTTATTTTTTAGTGTGATTTCAGCATTATTTTCTGCCATTTCTACAAGTCTTAATTTTTCACCTTTTTGAGGTGCTTTTATTTCAACTTTTCTTTCTGCCATCTGTGTAAGCCAAATTTCTAGAAGTTCTCTATCTTCAATATCTTCTTTTATCATAATTTTATTAGGAAAGAAACTTCGTCCTACATAATACTGTTTTATAAAGTCTGAAAGTATTTCTTTATCTTCTTCGTCATTTAGTCCCTTTAGGAAGAAATGGTCTCTTCCCACCATTTTACTATTTCTTACATAGAATATTTCTATACAAATTTCATATTCATCTCTATATAATCCAATAACGTCTATATCATTTTCTGATATATTTGATACTTTTTGTTTTTGTGAAATTCTTTCTACTGCATTTATTTGGTCTCTTAATTCTGCTGCTTTCTCATATTCCATATTTTTAGATGCTATTTCCATTTTTTGCTCTAGTTCTTTTTTTACACTATCTGTTTTTCCTTCTAATATTGATATGATTTGAGCTATTTGCTTATGGTATTCTTCTTTTGTTATATATCCCATACATGGTGCTGAACATCTTTTTATATGGTAATTTAAACATGCTCTATCTTTGTATTTGAAACTTTTGCATTGTCTTATTTTAAATTTTGATTTTATAAATTCACACATTTCTTTAGCAGCTCCAGAGTTTGGATATGGTCCAAAATATTTTGCACCATCATTTAGTATTCTTCTTGTCATGTATACATCTGGAAAGTCTGCTTTTACGTTTATTTTTATATATGGATATGTTTTATCATCTTTTAGAAGAACATTAAATTTAGGCATGTTCTTTTTTATTAGATTACATTCTAATACTAAAGCTTCTGCCTCATTATCACATACTATATATTCGAAATGGTCTATTAATGATACCATGTTTTTTATTCTTTGTGTCTTTTTGTTTTTTCTAAAATATTGTGTGACTCTTCTTTTTAATGAAATTGCTTTACCTACATATATTATGTTGTCATTTTTGTCATGCATAATATATACACCTGGTTTGTTTGGCAATTTTTTTAGTTCTTCTTCTATATTAAACATTTTCTTTTTCCTTCCGGACAACTCTCACTTTGTGAGAGCTTTCTCCTTTTTCATAAAAAATTATACCATATGTGCATGGTAAAAACAAGGGATTGAAAATTATAGGCATATCTCTTTTTTTTATGAATATACTTGTCTTATGAGAAGTTTTAAATTTTATTGTATATCTTTAAAGAAAAATATTTTACCAATTTTATTTTTATTATTTACTATTTGCCTACTTATATTTTCAAATAGTAATTTAATAGCTACAAAGTCTGGTATTAGTTTATGGGCTAATTCAGTTGTGCCTTCCCTATTTCCATTTTTAGTTGCCACTGAACTTTTAAGCTATACAAATATAGTAAACTTTATTGGTCAAAAATTGGACAGATTTATGAAACCTATTTTTCATGTTCCTGGCATAAGTGCTTATCCTTTTGTTCTTGGCATGATTAGTGGTTATCCAGTAGGAGCTAAAACTGTTTGTCAAATTTACAAAGAAGGTTTATGCACTAAAAAGGAAGCTGAAATTATGCTTGCTTATACTAATAATTCTGGACCTTTATTTATTGTTGGAACTGTTGGTATTTCTATGTTTGGAAGTACCACCATTGGTTTGATACTGCTTTTTACACATATATTAGCTTCTATTTCTGTTGGCATTATATTGGGTAAATTTATAAAGAATGATAATGTAGCACTTCAAAATAGAATAATAAAAAACAAAAGGAAAACTATCACTTTTTCTTCATTAGGAGAAGTTTTAGGTAACAGTATTTTAAGTAGTATAAAAACTGTTTTGATGATTGGAGGTTTTGTTGTTATATTTTCAGTTATCATATCTATACTAAAAAATTCTGGATTACTAAATTTTATATCTAGTATTTTTGGTAATTCTGAATTTATCTCTGGAATTATAACTGGACTACTCGAACTTACTAATGGTTTAAATAATATTAGCAATATTCATGTAAAAGCAATTTCTGTAAATATTTTAATTAGTGCTTTTTTACTTGGATTTGCTGGACTTTCAATAATGTTACAGATTCTTAGTGTAGTTTCTAAAGAAAAACTTTCTATTAAGCCTTATATTATTGGAAAGATTTTGCAAGCTATACTTGCTACATTATATACATTTGTGATTTTACAACTTCCATTTTTTAATTTTAATTTATGACATTATTGAAATTTTTTAATTAAAGATATAGAATAAATTCATAATTTAATTTGAAAGGATTTTAATTATGAATTCTAAAGGAAAAGGAAAGATTTTAATTTTTATATTAGTTGCAATAGTTATTATTTTAGGAATTTTATTTGCCCATATGATATATGCACCAACTTTAAATCCAAATAATACTTTGGATAATAATTTAAATGTTTCAACTGAAAATACAGTTGCTTTTGACTCTACTTCTAACAATGAGCTATTTTCCACATATTATTCACAAGCTGACTCTATTATAAGCACCATGACATTAGATGAAAAAGTAGGTCAAATGTTTTTGGCAAGGTATCCAGAATCTAGTAGCATGGCAATTAAGGAAATAAATGAAGATACTCCTGGTGGTTATATACTTTTTGCTAGAGATTTTAAAAATGAGACAAAAGATTCTATTAAACAAAAATTAGAAGAATGTCAAAATGCTAGTAAGATTGATTTATTTTTAGGAGTAGATGAAGAAGGCGGAACTGTTGTTAGAGTAAGTAGTTATAAGAATTTTAGAAATTATCCATTTGAAGCACCAAGAGATATTTATTCTAAATCTGGTATGAGTGGTATTATTAGTGATTCTCATGAGAAAAGTGAATTATTAAAAAGCCTTGGACTTAATATGAATTTAACTCCTGTTGTTGATGTTCCAAGTTCTTCAAGTGATTTTATATATGATAGAGCTTTTAGTACAAATGTAAATGAAGTTGTTAACTTTGCAGAAAATGTTATTAATACTATGAAGGAAGATAACATTATTTCTGTCATGAAGCATTTTCCTGGGTATGGAAATAATGTTGATACACATACCGGAATTGCTATTGATAAAAGGGATATTACCACTTTTGAAAATACAGATTTTCTTCCTTTTGAAAAAGGAATTGAACTTGGTTGTCCTTTTATTTTAGTTAATCATAATATTGTTGAATGTATGGATAGTGAAAAACCCGCTTCTTTATCTAAAAATGTTCATGATATTTTAAGAAATGATTTGAATTTTACTGGACTTATTATTACTGATGATTTAGCAATGGACGCTGTTAATGAATATGTTGAAAATGGTAATGCAGCCACAACCGCGGTTCTTGCTGGAAATGATATGATTATTTCTTCTGATTTTACTAAGCAAAAAGATGAGATTATAAATGCTGTGAATAATGGTATAATTTCTGAAGATATAATAAATGATTCAGTTAGAAGGATTTTAGCGTGTAAACTTGCTTATGGAATAATA
>CALXZS010000013.1 GCA_944393305.1 uncultured Clostridia bacterium
ACTACTAGACTGTTGTGCTGCATTACTAACAATGCCAGATAAAATCAGCATCATAACAACTATGAGTATGGTTATTTCCTTTATCCTTTTTTTGACAAATTTTATCATATTTGTCCTCCTTTTATTTGTCTGTTACTCTCTTACTCTTAAATCTGTAATCAATCTTTCTACATCAGTAACTTTTCTCTTTGCTTCTTTCTTAGCTCTTTGATTTATTCCTTCTATTTCATCCATAGTATTTACTACATCTATTGCAGGATCACCATCAAATTTAACTTCAATAAAGTTTCTATGAATTTCATCTGCAACATTTTTTACTTGTTCTACATAACTTCTTTCAGTGTAATTGTGAGTTGTTCTTACTCTATCTTTTATTTCATCAAATTGAGCATCTGTAACATGATCTCTCATTCCAGTATCTCTTGCAATGTCTTCTACAATTTGGTCAATATTTCCTATTGTAACTTCTTGTTCTCCACTGTCTCTCAAATGTTTATATACATTTGTTTTAATATTGCTTGTACTTCCATCTACAACAGCTACTTTCATGACTTCCATTAATTTGGTTTTATCATCTTCATTCATAGCTTGTGTTACTGCATCCCATTGAGTTTGAGCTGTATCGTATTGTTCGTCAATTTCGCCAATAAATTGAATTGCTTTTGAAATTTGTCCTTTCTTTTTAATATTATCTTTTCTATCTTCATTTATATTTGTTATTACACCATAGCCACCCAATGTTGCAACTTGAGCTATTCTTCCAAGACCAGTGAATTTTCTATTTCTAACTCCTGGTATTTTAGATTTTGGTTTAGCTAAGCTTCTATAACTTTTTAATGCTCTATTAAACATAGCATATCCTGCTTTTGGTGATACAACAAATCCTGGTATACTTGCTGCCATTCCTAATAAGCTTAGAGGAATTGTAGTTGCTGTTTTAATATTTGCTTTATACCTTTTATTTCTTCTTTCTTTTCTAGCATCTAATACTGCTCTTGCATTTCTACCAATTGTACCTTCTTTTCTAGCAAGTTTTTTAAGAGTTCTTTTTTCACTATCGCTTCCTGTAACTCCTCTATATATGCTGTTTATAACATCGTCTTTCCAATTTAATGCATTTATTCTAGCATTTCTAATTCTACTTCTTTGATTTTCTGCATCACCACGATAAACAGCTCTTAAACCTGATGTATATAAAGCACTTCCAACATGTCTACCTGTACGAGCTAGTTTTTTAGTTGAATTCCATCCAAATTTTAATGTTCTTTTTGTAAAATATCCAGCAAATAATAAACCTGCAACATCGTCTTTTGAAAATCCTTTATCTACATCTTCAAGATTTGATGCTCTATTAAAATTAAATATTTGGAAGAATATTTTATCTGCTTTTAGTATAAAATGTATAAATACTAATGCTAGTATGAATCCCCATACATTTGTAACTGCAAGTTCAACCGCTAGTGACATAAGTACTGTATATACCAGAGCATGTACTGTTTGCAGTAATACATTCATCGTAAAATCGTACATCCAGTTTGAAAGTGATGAACCTCTTTTTCCTTTTGCACCATCAAATGCATATTTAGCACAAATAAATGGTGCAATTATTATGAGTATCATTACGGCAAAATATCTTTTTATATATACCCATAAAAATCTATAAAAGTATACTATTAATACTAAAAACATTATTGTTGCTGGAATTCCTATATACATTCTAGGGTCCCATGCTCTAGTTCTAATGGTTTCATAAATTGTATTTTCTTCTGTGTTACTTCCTTCAAATAAGCTAACTAGATAATCGTTTATATTTAATACTATTATTAGGAAATAATGTATAAACCACAATAATGCCAAACTTATTACCCAACTTATAAGCGCTGATTTATATTGTCCTGTTTTTTCTGGTATAGTTGATATTGCTATTCTAATACCTATATATAAAAGAATTAATGCTAATGCAATTGTTGCTAAATTTCTGAAAGATATATACCAAGTAGCCACAATATTTCTTAGTATTGCTACTATTGAATCATCTGGTACTGTTTGTCCTCCAGGTGTATCTGTGAAAACATTTACATCTAGAAGTGGTATTCTATTATATATTATATCTTCTATATTATAGTCTCCATCAACAAATTCTTCAAGTTCAACATCTCCTGTTGCAACACTATCTGTTCCACTCGTAGAACTTCCCCCTACATCACCTTGATTGACAAGAGATGCTTCTATTGGTTCAACTGTAAAAGTGTATTCTTTAGTTTCAATAGCACCGCAGAGAATATTCATCTACATATTGGACAGAGGCATACTCAATATCTTTTACCTGACTTAAGCTCTCAGTTGTTGATTGTAAGAATATATTTGCAATAGCTTCTGCCATTTCTATGTAACCTATTATTGAATATTTTAGTAGGTTTATCATCATTCCAGCAAAGAAACCAAAGAATTGAGAAATTAGGTCAAATAGCCAAAGGTTATCTTGTGAACTTGAATATGATACATTGTTTGGTAGACCGTTGAATTCGAATCCACTTGAGGTAGAACCTCCATTTGGTAAGGTAACACCATCTGGTATAAATGCAAAATTTGCAGTTTTAGCAGTTTCTTCTGTAATTCTAACCACAAAATCAATTACTTTTCCTGAAGATCCGCCATAAACGAAATCATTAACTGTATCTAATTTCACTCCACCTGTAACACAATGCAAAACCATATCATTTCCTAAATACAAGCCAACATGTTCGCCATTACTCAACACACTTTTTACTAAAATATCTCCTGGCAAACATCCATTATTTATACAGTCTTGTTCATTATATATTCTGACAAATTGCCTATATTCATAAAATCCATTAAAAGCAGTTGTTCCATTACCTCTTTGTGGTTGTCCAAATATAGTAAAATAAGAACCTCCTATTCCTGCTGCATGATGATATGCGAAACTTATCCATCCAACACAGTCCATATAGTATTGAGTGGTATTATCAATTGGAGCATTGTATGCTTCTGCTCTTAGTGTTCCACCTGTCTTACCAACATTTTCATAATTTGTTTGATCTCTTTCTACTTCATGTTCTAGATAAAAGTTATAAGCCCATGTTGCAGTTTGTTTCCCTACCATTTCTGGTGTAAGTATTGCATCACCTTCACCCATTACTAGGGCTTCTGATTTATTTGGAACAAACATAAATAATACGATTAGTATTATTAGTGCTATACTGATCATTTTTTTCATGTTTGCTCCTCCTTTTCTTAAATTCTATCTTACTTCTATTTGAGTACCATCATAATATATAATATTATTAGTTACATTGGTAATATCAAAGGTTTCATTTCCTGTTATTATTGTTTGATATTGTCTTGTTTCAATATTATATCTATATATTCCTCTACCAGATATACTGTATATATAATTTGTATCATCTAATTTAAATAAATCATTTACATATAAATCTCTTAATTCTGAATCTATTTTGCTTTTATCTCTCGAGTAAAATGCAACATCTTGATAAGCATTACCATCTGTTTGAGTATATGCTACTATATAATCATTTGTATCTAGTGCTTCATTTATAAGTGGTGGACTTCTCAAAGTATACTCTGCTTGCACTCTATTATTTTCATTTGCAAAAACTAAATCAATATCAAAGTTTGTATATACATTAGCTAATATTTCTCCATTTTTTATTTGGTTAGCTAATTGTCCTTTGCAATTTTTATAAACTGTTATTCCATTATTATTTATGACATTGAAATTTATTGTTATACCTTTAAGCGTATATTGAATACTCACTCTATCTGATGTTTTTGTATATGCATCATAGTCTTGCCACATGTTTGTTACATCATTTACGAATTTATTATAATCGCCTGAATTATTATATTCTTCAATTAAACTAGCTAATTCAGCTGTATCATAATCATTGTCATTTCTATAAATTGATATTTCTCCATCATTAAAGAAAACATAAAATTGCTGATTTTTGTAACCAATAATTCCACTTTCTTCACCAACGAATGTTGCGTTGCCTAAAATGCTTTGTACTTCATCATCAGTCATCCCAGTCCTTATCCCTGGAAATACTTCATTTTGATAATTTGGTGTAAAAATTATATTAAATACTCTTGAATAAATATTTCTAATTTTATATCCTTCATCAAAATATATATCATAATTTGAGCAGGTACTATCCATACTTCCAAGGTTTAAATTTGATGCTGACCAATTATTATTTACAATTGCATTTAACACATTTGAACTTATTTGAATATTAGTTTGTGGGTCTTCTTGAAATTTACTTACTTGATATTCAGTTTTTAAATGTTCAAAATATGATGGGTCATTATTAATTGTGTACAAACTTACTTCATTATTTTCAAATTGTAGTCTTATAATAATATTTCTACTTTCATCTATTATTCTAAAATTAGTGCCTCGTATTTTTCCACCAATTTGACTTGTTAAATTATCATATTGTGCCTCATTTGTACTTCCATCTTCTTCAATTGGGTCTTGTCCAAATTCTATATATATATCTTCTTCATAGCCATCTTCCGAAGAACTAGCCATTCTAATATATGTACATCCATTAAACTCAACTATTTCTCTAATGTCATTAAAATCATTTACAGATGTTATATCTCTGGGTTCTTGGCTTTGCATAAACAATTGGAATACTCGTCCAATTATCAGTAAAACAAAGAGGACTATTACACAAATTATAATAATTTTTCTTTTTTTCTTTTTAGGCATTACTTCCTCCATAATTACATTTTTTTGAACTTAATATCTTTCAATCCTTTTCCTTCTACCTTAAATGCTTTTCTAATAATCTTTTCTCCATTACTTAATGCTGCAAAGAACATTATAGCAACTATTGGAGCTCTAACAGCAATTTCACCTGCTGAATAAATAAATACAACATAAATTAGTAAGTGAATTGCTTGTAAAAATACTTGTGTAATCATTTGTTTTGTCCAGTTCTTAAATGCTTGTGCTTCATTATCTCCCATAGTGTCTATTGGATATGTTACACATATTAGTGGAGCAATCATTATTAAAAATATTACTGTCAATGTCCTCATAAAATACATTATAAAGAATTTGCATTGGTAGTATACCATTAAAAAATACATTAATACATAAATAACTTTATTGAACGATGTTGCTGAGGCAATATTTACAAATGAATTATTAATTATTGCCTCTTCCATTCCTATTGCATCTGAATCATCTGAAATAGAATTTCTTATAAATCCTACCAATAAGTCTGAAGCTTCTAACATAAGTAACATTATATAATGTAATACAAATAATAATGCTAAACTGATAAACCAGTTTTTTAGCATACTTTTGTATTTTGCTTTTTCTTCTGCTACACTAGATATTGCCATTCTTATTCCTACATATATTAAAACTATACCACATATAATTGCTGATAAATTTCTAATTGATACATACCATATTGCTGACTGATGACTTAGTGACTTCACTAGTTCAGCATTACTTCCAGTTAGCCCATCTGTATCAAATATATTTATATGGAACAAATTGTATCTTCCTAATAATAAATCCTGTATTGAAAAAGTTTGTTCTCCAACTACTACTGATATTATTGTATTTACAATCATTGGTACTAAAGCAACTACCCATGACATTACTGTAATTAAAGCATCAAGTATACTTTGAGATGGTGTAAGGTCATAAGACTGTTCTTCTCCTGAATTTGGTATTGTTTGTCCTGTACCTTCTTCGCCCCATTCTTCTATCTGATTGCCTATTCTATCGCCATCTGCAACATCAGTAGAAAGGGGATTGGTAGCAGATGCATAAGCTATTCGTGAAAATACAAATAATATAGCAAATATTATTAAGATTGTTTGTATTATCTTTGCTTTCATTTATCCCCCTTCTACTATTTTTTATTGATTTTCTCTTAGTTTATTTATATTTGTTTCCATGAATTCAAGTTCTCTCTTTGTTGGTACAATTTCTATTATTGCAGTTTGTTCACCAACTTTTAATAGACCTTGTCCTCTACTACATGTAGTTAGGAATGAAGTTTCACCTTCACTTAATTTGAATACTTCTTTTATGTATTGTATTTCTGATTTATCTTGTGCTAAGAATAGCTTTGTATCTGATGATGTAAGAACTGATTGTACTTCTGATTTCTCATAGAAGTCTTGGAATCTCTGTGATACAACTGCTAGTGAAACGTTTCTCTTTCTGGCACGTCTAGCCATTTTGTTTAAGAAGTCTACGGCTTCTGGGTATGGAAGTAACATCCATGCCTCATCAACTAGCACTCTTTTCTTTCCTGCCTTTGATTTGTCTTCACTATTTCTTTTAACATATTTTTCCCAAATCCAAGAAAGTAATATTTGTTGTGCCAAAGGTCTTGCAAATCTTTCTTCCAAACTTGAAATGTCTAGGTTTATAAATGATGTTCCTTCTAGTAAATCAAATGTTGATTGTCCATCAAAATATGACATTTGTCCATTTAGTTCTCTTACATATTGTTTCATAACTTTTATTAAATAACTATAATGTATTCTATAATCTGGGTTTGTATTTTTATTAGCATTTTGTACTAATCTACGATACCATGAGCCTATTGTTGGCATTGGCTTTTTTCTTCTTCCTAAATAATCGCTTTGCATTACTGTATTTGAATTTATAGCATATAAGCTATTTACATCATTTGTTATTCCAGCTGCTGCATATTCTTCTGCAACTGATTCAGCAATTATTTGTTTTGTTACTTCATTTATATCTTCTGACCTAGTACTTCCTCTTGCCATTGTTAGCAAAATTTGTGTAACGTCTTCTACTTTATTTTCTACATTTAATACTACTTTTTCTCTTCCTGTTATTTCATCTCTTGTTACTTCTGGTTCTATATCAAATGGATTTATAATTGTTTTTGAGTTTGGAGAAATTACAACATTTATTCCTCCTAGTGCTTCTGCAACTATTCCATATTCACCTTCTGCATCTAGTGCTAAACTTTCTATTCCCATTAGCACAGCTGACCTTGCAATCAATGTTTTTATTGTTACACCTTTTCCGGCACCAGACTTACCAAATACAACCATGTTATAATTACTTAGTTCTGGACTAAAGTTGTCATATAATATTGGAAGACCTGTTTGTCTATTAAAGCCTAGGGGTATACCGTTTTCATGCCCTACATCTGAATTGATAAAAGGAAATACTGTTGCCATTGACCTACGGTCAAATGTATGCATTTTTGCAATCTTATTTTCTCCTAATGGTAAATTAGATTTGAATGCATCTTCCTGCATTGCCCATGCAGTTTTTAGTCCAATTAATGTTTTTGCCATTTCTGATGATAAAAGTTCTGTTTGTTTATCTAGTTCTTCTAAACTATATGCAAATAATGTACATATTACAGATGCTTCAAATAGTTTGTCTAAACCACTTGCAATTGCATCTCTAAGGCTTTCTGCTTCTGCTCTTTTTTGAGCAAGTGAACTTTCACGGTTGATGTCTCCTCTTTGTTGAGCAACAATTCTTTCTGATTCTAGTTCATTTATAGTTTTATTTAAATCGTTTTGTGATTTTGATTCACTAATTGGATTTATAAATATTGAAACATTTATATCTCCAAATGTATACATTCCTCTTAATAATTCTGGGAAGGTACACATTCTTGGTAATGTAGATATAAGCATTGTTCTAGCATATTTACTTGTATTAGATACAATTTCTAGTTGTCTTGTACTTGTTGCATCTATGCCAGATGGAGCTATTACATCCTTAATATCTTTTGTATTTTTTGTAAAACTTTTATCCTGCCCTGTTGTTTGAATTTGATTAATATTTTGATTATTATTCATTCTGGACTTTTCCTCCTAT
The DNA here is from genome assembly GCA_944393305.1 of uncultured Clostridia bacterium. GTDB lineage: Bacteria > Bacillota > Clostridia > TANB77 > CAG-508 > CAG-793. Next base: position 7,886 of record CALXZS010000013.1, read on the forward strand.
CTTTGGTTATATATTCTTTCTAATTACTTTTCTAGTTTTTGTTTCTTGATTATTTGAAGCACCCTCTTCTATTTGTTTTTTGCTTTCTTCATATAAAGCTGTACTCATTTCATCTTTATTTTCTTCTACTAATTCTAATGCTCTCTCTTTTATTCTTTTAGCTTGCATTCTCTCTTCTCTTATTTTTTTATCTGCTGCAATTATTCCGTCTGTTGCCATTTTTGTTGCTTCTTCTTCAATATGTTTTTCTATTCTCTTTTTCTTTTCTTCTAATACATCTCTTGCTGTTGAATATAATCTATCATATTGTGAATTTAGTGCGTTTCTTAATGTATATATTTCTGATTCATCTCTGTTGTATGCAACATATAATAGTTCCATTAATTCTTCTGAATTTAATACTGTTCCTGTTACTTCTGCTGATGTTAAAGCTCTTATTAATGTTTGTGCTCTTGTGTATAATTCTGAGAAAGCTATATCATTTATTTCTTCTTTTGAATAGGTACTTGTATCTCCAAATTCGGATGTAAAATATGATATAATTACATATGTTTTTTGTTGTAGAATATTTCTACTTTCATTTAGTCTTTCAGTATAACTTGTAACTGACTCTCCATATTCTAATATATTTGCTCTTCTTCTTCTTTCAAATTCTAATTTTTCTACTGTTGCATTGTCTCCACGTTTTTTTGCTGTTTCTATTTGTGTAGTGATTTTTTTTACTTGATTAGCTATATTATCTATTCTTGTATGGTAGTTATTTAATATGTCTGTAAAGTTTAGTGTTCTCGTTTGCACGTATAATTGAATTGGGAATCTTAATGTATTTAAAAATTCTAAGAAACCTGCTTCAACTGCATTTTTCTCATCTTCTGAAAGTAAATCATAGTTTATTCCTTTACATTTAATAACCATTACATATTGTTTTCCATTTTTTCTTACAATCATGTTATCTAATATTTCATCAAATTCCATGAAATTGTATATTGAGTCAATGGCTTTTCCATCTCTTGTCATTAATGGTCTGCTTTCATCTTTTGTTTTAACTTGTATCTGTTGTGAAGTTTGCGGTTCTTTCTTTTTCTTCATTTTATATACTAAGAGAACTGCTACAAAAGCTAATATTAGTATTGCTACTAACATTACTACCATTATTAAATTAAGCATTTGAATTATATCCATTTATTTTTCCTCCTTTGTATTAGGGTTTGTGCTTGTTTTTGCTTTAGTTAAGTTTCCTATTATTTTATCCATGCTAAAATTGTCTGCTACGCTTGCATAATCTGGTTCTTTTCTAGGAACTGCATATGTGTATACTTTTTTATTCTTCTTAAAGAAGAAATATCTTACTATAACATCATCTATTGAGTCGCCACCAACATTTTTTGCTATTTTTGAGTTTCCGCTCGCAGGAAGTTTAATTGTTGCTATTGCATAACCCAGCAAAGCTAGTATTGCCATAATACCAATACCCAGTGGTTTTAGTCCCAGTAATACTCCAAAAATAAAATAAAAAATCAAACCAATAAAAGCTCCTCCTGCTGTAAATAGCAATGATTTTGTTGTGAAAATATATAGTATTCTACTTTCACCTTTCAAATTATTACTTGGTATATAATAACTTGCCATAACTTTTCCTCCTTTGTTTATTCTTATTAGGCGAATATTCCATTAAATAAATTTACTACTATTGTAAAAATGCTCAATCCTCCGAAAACTATTACTGTTGCAATTACCAACCCAATTAACTTTTGCTTAACATCTGCTTTTCCACCAGGGTCTGCTGTCATATATTTAATACCTAACCACATGAAGCAAGCAACTACAACAACTGCTCCAACTGCCATTAACATTTGTGCTATTGAAGCAAGTTCTTTCCAAACTTCATCAGGTGTAATTGGTGGATTCTGTGACCCTTTTTCTAGCCAATCATCTGCTTGGCTAAATATATCTGATGCATTTACAGTTGATATATTTGGAACTATTGTGACAATTACTAGTATTGATAATAATATTATTATAAATTTTGATATTTTTCTTTTCATATACTCTCCCCATTTTTTATTGTTCTAATTATACACTTTGCCAATGTTTTTAGCAAGTTTTATTATAAATTGTTTACAGTTATATTAGCTATTATTTGTACTATTCCTCCTGCTGCAAATAACATTACTGCACCTGTTACTAAATATATCATTTTCTTTTTTAGTTCTGCTTTTGCTTCTGGCGCTGAATACATGTATTTAACACCTGTAAACATTACTATAATTACTGCGGCTGCATAAAAGCATAATTGTAATACCCATAATATTCTTGAACCAACTATATTTATTCTGCTTGTTGGTCCAGTTGGTGTTAATGGTGGTACACTAATACTTACTGCGTTAACACAATTACAAATAACCATTGTTAGTGTAAAAATTAAACATATTGCAATTGCAAATTTACATAAAGCATTTACTTTTTTCATTTTTATCTCCTTTTCTCCTATTTATATTATACAATTAAATGTGGTCATTTTTCAATACTTTTTCTTAATTTTATATATTGCTTTTTTATGTTAAGAATATTAAAATATATATAACACGATTTTAGGAGGCGTTCATATGAGAATTGTTGTTACTGGTTCTACTGGTCATATAGGAAATGTACTTATTAGAGAACTAATAAAAAAAGGTTATACAGACGTTTCTGCATTTATTAGAACTGGAGAAAAAGTAAATATTTTTGAAGGACTAAAGATTCCATTTGTTTATGGAGATGTTAGAGATATTGAAAGTTTAAAGAAAGCTTTTTCTGGTGCAGATGTTGTATTTCACCTTGCCGGACTTATTGATATTGGAAATGGTAATAAAAAATTAATGCATGAGGTCAATGTTGAAGGAAGTAAAAATGTTATAGAAGCTTGTAAAAAATGCAAAGTTAAAAAACTTATTTATACAAGTTCTGTTCATGCTATTCCTCCTAAACCTATGGGAGAAGTAATTTCTGAAACTAAAAACTTTTCACCAGATTTAGTCAGGGGTACTTATGCTAAAACTAAAGCTAAAGCTACTAAATACATGCTTGAAGCAAATAGTGAGGATTTAGAGGTTATAATTACTCATCCTTCAGGTGTAATTGGTCCATATGAATATATTACTTCTAATTTAGGACAACTTATAATTGATTGTGCAAAAAGAAGAATGAAGGCATATATTGATGGTGGTTATAATTTTGTAGATGTTAGGGATGTTGCTTTAGGTTTAATTTCTGCTCTTGAAAAAGGTAGAGCTGGTGAATGTTATATTTTAGCTGGGCATTATGTTAGCATTAAAGATTTATTAAAATATGTTGAAGATATAACTAATGTACCTGCCCCAAAGGTAAAACTTGCTAGATGGTTTGCATATGGTACAGGTGCTTTCGCTGAGATTTATTATAAAATTGTAAAGCAAAAACCTTTATTTACTTCTTACTCAGTTTATACTACTGGTACTAACTCTAATTTTTCTATTGAAAAAGCAAAAAAAGAACTTGGTTATGCACCAAGAGATTTTAAAGAAACTATGGTTGATACAATTAGTTGGATGAAAGAAAATGGGAAAATATAAAGGACAAGTTTGAACTTGTCCTTGTATTTAAACACTTTCTTACTATGCTGTTACATTTACTGCTAGTCCTTTAATTATTTGTAATATTCCTGTTGCTGCAAATAATAGTACAGCACCAACAATATAAATTACTGACATTTTCTTAACTTCTGCTTTTCCTTCTGGAGATGAAGTTAAGAATTTAATTCCTAGGAATATAAGCATAATAACTGCTGCTGCAAAAGCAATTACTTGAATAACGAAAATTACATTTCCAACAACACTGTTTACCGGATCAATTCCAATTGGTTCTACTGGAGTTGGAATATCTGCTCCCAATACCATACTAAATGCTCCTAGTATTGCCATAACAATGAATAATATAGATGTTATTTTTGCTATTTTACTAAATTTCATTTCATTCCTCCTCTTAATATACTATAATTAATTATAAAATATATTGAAAATAATGTCAATATTTTTGCAAATATTTTTGTTTTCCGCCATATAATAGAGTGGAAACTTTCGCTCCACTCTTATCTCATTATTCTTTTACCACTTTCACTTTGCTTTCTCGGTAGTATTTTGCTATTAGTTCATCTAATTGTATACTAATATTATAAATAATTTTATAATCTTCGTTCTTTAGTATAGCACCGTTAAGCTTTTCTCTTAACTCATTTATCTCCTTTTCTAACATATTACCACTCCTAATCTCTTATTACTTATAAAATACCATATTTTTACAGTAAAGTCAATATTTTTTTGTGAAGTTTTGTGGTTTTATGTCGTTTTTCGGTCGACTTTTTTTGACATTTTTCGACAATTACTTTCTTATTATTGATAATCCTGCCATGTCTTCCTTAAATAATTCCTTTTGAATTTTATTTACATATTCTAAATTAATTTGCTTAAAAGCGTCTATATAATCTAAACTATTAATTCCCTTTATTGCGTCTTGAAGATACATTCTTCCTATATTTTCGACATCGTCATAATCTGACAAACATTCGCCATATAACGCCTTTTTATTTCTTTCAAAGTCTTCTTTTGTCACATTTCCATTTATTAAGGCATTTAATACTTTTTCATTTACTTTTTCTGGATTTTCTGATTGTCCTGAAATTATTACATGTGAATATTCATCTGAAAATTCAAAATCAAAATCCAACATTCCAAGTAATAGTCCACTATTATATAATTCTTGATATAATTTAGAACTTTTACCAATTAAGCTATTTAATATTATTTCTATTGCTATGTGTTTCATTATTTTGTTTTCGTTTTCTAATATATCTCTAAATCCTATCATAAACAATGGAATATTAACATCCATTTTGTCTTCTTTAAATTTTTTGTTTATCTTATTTTCATATGGCGGATATATTCTTTGTATTACACCCATCTTTTCTTTTGGTAATAATCTTTTCTTTACCTCTTCTATTATTTTCTCTGGTTCGAAATTACCGCTAATACACATTATCATATTTGATGGATGATAAAATGTATTATAGCATGAATACAATGTTTCTTTTGTAATTTTGCTTATAGATTCTACTGTTCCTGCTATATCTATTTTAATTGGATTGTTGGTATATAGGCAATCCATCAAATTCACATATAATCTCCATGCTGGCTCATCATCATATCTACCTATTTCTTGACCAATAATTCCTCTTTCTTTTTCTACATTTGCATCTGTAAAATATGGATGTTGTACATAGTCCATAAGCTCGTCCAAGCCTTCATAAAAATTACTTGTTCCGCCAAAAAGATATGCTGTATGGTCATTTGTTGTATATGCATTTGCATCTAACCCCAAAGACATTAATTTGTACAAACTATCTACGCCATTTTCTTGTTCAAACATTTTATGCTCTAAATAATGTGCTACACCATCTGGTACTTCTATTTCTTTTCCTGTTGTTGGCTCTATAAAATGGTTATCTATTGAACCAAATTTTGTTCCCCATATTATATATTTTTTCTCTGTATATTTTTTAGGAATAATAATTACTTTCATTCCATTATCCAAAGTCTCTATATACACTTTTTCTTTAATTTGATTATTCTCTATGATTTCCATACTATTCCCCTTTCTTCAAAAAATATATTGTATCTATGCTTACTTTTTGAGCAACTTCAATTACTTGCTCCTTAGTTACATTTTTTAGTTTTTCTTCATATTCTGTAATTGTAAAATTATCTCCAAAAATTCTTTGGTCAAAATAGTAAGCTATCATATCTTCTGCTGATTCTGGTATTAAATTTACTGATGATATTATAAGCTCTTTTGCTGCATTAAATTCATCATCGGAAATATTTCCATCTTTCATTTCTTGTAATTGCTTTTTTATTATTTCTAAAGCTTTATCATAGTTTTCTATTTCTATTCCTGTTCTAATTAATATAGTGTTTTGTCTTCTTATATATGATGAACTTGCTGAATAAGCCAAACTTGCCTTTTCACGCACATTTTGGAATAATTTAGAGTTTGCACCTCCACCTAAAATTGTATTATACATTGATACAACTTCTTTATTTTCTTCTGGAGTATTTAAACCTATAATTAATTTTCCTTGAGTTACATCTAAATTTTCTTTTACAACTTTAGGTTTAGTATGAGCATTATGCTTTATTGTAATATTATTTAATTTGCTACTTTTTATATCTGGTAATTTAACATCATCTATATTTTCACCAGATATATACAAATCTATTTTACTGTTTTTTATTAATTCTTGATAATATTCATATAAATTAGTTTCGTTTAATTCTTTTATTTTGTCTAACATTCCATATTTATATAAAGAATATGGCTCATTTTCAAACATTTCTTCTATACATCTATCTTTTGCATATAATGCCTTATTATCTTGTCTTGAAGATATTATTTTAGCTAAATTTTCTTTTTCTTGTTCTACATATTCTTTTTTGAATGTACCATTTTCTATTAACGGATTAAATACTATTTCTAATAATAGGTCTACTCCATCTTGTAATAAATTTTCTTTTTCAAATGTATAACTATTGTCTATTGTTTCTAAATAAAATTTTAATGTTTGATAATTCCCTATTTTATCTACACCACAATTAAATCCTGCTCCATACATTCCTTCTAATTTTTTTGCAATATCTTCTTGTGTATTTAAATTTTTTGTACCTCTTCTTAAAACAGATACTAAAAGTGCATTTTTAGTAACAGTTTCTTTATTTAGTGGAACTGTTATAAATAGTGCGCATAAATTTGTTTTAAATTTATTGGTTTTTAATTTTGTAATTTCCATTTTCTCCTCCTTAGTCTATGGTTTCATATATAGAAAAATTTTGAATTTTTCCTATGTATTTCATGTTTTGTTTTATATATTCTATTGTATCAAATACAAATTGATATATTTCTTCTTCATCTTCATTGTCATACAATAAAAT
>CALXZS010000014.1 GCA_944393305.1 uncultured Clostridia bacterium
GGTCCAAATATTCTTTCGCAGAATAATCCATCTTTTTCTGGCTTTAATGTTCTATAATTAATGGTTTCTGGTTTTTTTACTTCACCTTTTGACCATTCTCTTATTTTCTCATCTGACGCCAATCCTATTTTTATTTTACTTAAAGATTCTAATTCGTCCACTTATTGAACCCCCTACTATTTATTTTTTGCCCATTACTTCTGCAAAGCATTTCCCTTCGCTGTTCAATCCTTTATGCTATGCTTTGCAAAAATAACTAGCTATTCAATTAGTCTTCATAATTTCCGTCATCATATGAATCGTCTATATCGTCTTCTAGGAAGTCTTCTCCAATTAAACTATCATCTGATTCATCTGTTAAGTCTTCGAAAATACTTTCTCCATCTTCTTCCATTTCCTCATCTGTTTCCATATAACCGTCTGTTAGTTCTTTTTCGTCTACAACTGTTTCTTCTTGTGGTTTTGAATCATTTACTACATTAAAGTCTACTCCATCATCTATATCTTCTTTTAATTCTATTTCAGTACCTTTATCTGAATATAGTCTTAAATCTAATCCTAATGATTGTAATTCTTTAACTAATACTTTGAATCCTTCTGGTACTCCTGGTTTTGGTATATCTTCACCTTTTACGATAGCTTCATATGTTTTTACACGTCCTACAATATCGTCTGATTTTGTAGTAATCATTTCTTGAAGTGTATATGCAGCACCATAAGCCTCTAATGCCCAAACTTCCATTTCACCAAATCTTTGTCCACCGAATTGTGCTTTACCTCCTAGAGGTTGTTGTGTAACTAAAGAGTATGGTCCAGTTGAACGAGCATGTATTTTATCATCTACCAAGTGGTGTAGTTTTAACATGTACATTACACCTACTGTTACTGGGTGATCGAATGCGTCTCCTGTTCTACCATCATATACTGTTGTTTTACCATCTCTAGATAATCCGGCTTCTTCTAGTAATTCTTCGATTTCTTTGTCTTTTGCACCATCAAATACTGGTGTTTCAACTTTCCATCCAAGAGCTCTAGCTGCCATACCTAAGTGAACTTCTAGAACCTGTCCTAAGTTCATACGAGAAGGTACACCCATTGGGTTTAATACTATGTCTACTGGTGTTCCATCTGGTAAGAATGGCATATCTTCTTCTGGTAATATTCTTGAGATAACACCTTTGTTACCATGACGTCCTGACATTTTATCACCAACTGAAATTTTTCTCTTTGTTGCTATATAACATCTTATTACTTGGTTTACTCCAGGTCCTAATTCGTCTGAATTTTCTCTTGTGAAGATTTTTACATCTACTATTGTTCCTGCTTCACCATGTGGAACTCTTAATGATGTATCTCTAACTTCTCTTGATTTTTCACCAAAGATTGCTCTTAAAAGTCTTTCTTCTGCTGTAAGTTCAGTTTCTCCTTTTGGTGTAACTTTACCAACTAAGATATCTCCTGGTCTTACTTCTGCACCTATTCTGATTATTCCATCTTCATCTAGGTCTTTTAAGCTATCTTCACCAACGTTTGGTATATCTCTTGTTATTTCTTCTGGTCCAAGTTTTGTATCACGGCATTCACAATCATATTCTTCAATATGTATTGATGTGTATACATCTTCTTTAACTAATCTTTCACTGATTAATACAGCGTCTTCGAAGTTGTAACCTTCCCATGTTGAGAAAGCTATAAGTACGTTTCTTCCAAGTGCCATTTCTCCATTTTCTGTTGATGGTCCATCTGCAATTGTTTCACCTGCTTGTACTTTTTCTCCTACTTGAACTATTGGTCTTTGGTTAATACATGTTCCACCATTAGTTCTTTTGAATTTTAATAGTTTATATTTTGTTATTTCGTTTTTGTTATTTCTTACTTGGATTTCGTCACCAGTAACTTTTTCTACTATTCCATCTTCTTTAGCAACTACTGTTATTCCAGAGTCTTTAGCTGCTCTATATTCCATTCCAGTTCCTACTATTGGAGCTTCTGGTTTTAGAAGTGGTACTGCTTGACGTTGCATGTTTGAACCCATTAGAGAACGTTTTACGTCATCGTGCTCTAAGAATGGTATCATTGCTGCTGCAACAGAAACTAATTCTTTTGGTGAAATTTCAACATAATCTACTTTGTCTGCTGGAACTTCTTTTATTTCTGTTACTTGTCTTACTTTTATTCTTGAATTGATAAATTTTCCTTCTTCATCAACAGGTTCAGACGCTTGAGCTATAATGTATTTATCTTCTTCATCAGCTGATAAATAATCTACATGGTCTGTTAATTTTCCTGTTTCTTTGTCTATTTTTCTATATGGAGCTTCTATAAATCCATATTCATTTATTCTTGCAAATGATGAAAGGGCTGATATAAGTCCAATGTTTGGTCCTTCTGGTGATTCTACTGGACATAATCTACCATAGTGTGTATAGTGAATATCTCTAACTTCGAATCCTGCTCTTTCTCTTGTTAATCCTCCAGGTCCTAATGCTGAAATTCTTCTTTTATGTGTAAGCTCAGATAATGGATTTGTTTGATCCATGAATTGAGATAATTGTGAGCTTCCAAAGAATTCTCTTATTGCTGAAGATATTGGCTTTGTATTTATTAATGCTTGAGGTGTTATTGAGTCTAAGTCTTGTACAGTCATTCTTTCACGAACAACTCTTTCTAGTCTTGCAAGACCTATTCTAAATTGGTTTTGTAATAATTCACCAACGCATCTTATACGTCTATTTCCTAAATGGTCTATATCATCTATTTTTCCTAATCCATGATATAGGTTTAATAAATAGCTGATTGACGCTATTATATCTCCATTTGTGATATTTTTTGGTATTAATTCTTCGATTCTTTCTTTTATTACATCATGTAGTTTATCTTCTTCAGTATTATCTAAAATTGATTTTAGTACATCGTAGTTTACTAATTCTTTTATATGTAAATCGCTTAAATCAACATTTACAAAATTGTTAATATCTACTGTTCCGTTTCCGATAACTGTAACTTTAGAATCTTTTACTTTTATATTAACTATATTGATTCCTGAATTTTGTATTTGTTTTGCAACTTCTGATGTAATCTCTTCATCTTTTTCTACAAAAATTTCTCCAGACTCTGGGTCTGAAATTGTTTCGAATGCTATTTGACCTGTTATTCTTTCTGCTAAATTTAATTTGTTATTAAATTTATGTCTTCCTACTTTTGCTAAATCATATCTTTTTGGATCAAAGAATAATCTATCAAATAATGTTCTAGCTGCATCTACTGTTGGTAATTCACCTGGTCTTAATTTTTTGTATATTTCTATAAGGGCTTCATCAGATTTTTTAATTGGGTCTTTTTCTATTGTTGCTTTTAATAATGGTTCTTCTCCAAATAGGGCTAGTATTTGGTCATCCTTTTCTATTCCGATTGCTCTTAATAATGTTGTTACAGGAATTTTTCTTGTTCTATCTACTCTTACATAGAAAACATCATTGTTATCTGTTTCATATTCAAGCCATGCTCCACGAAGTGGCATAACTGTTGATGTAAATAGTTTTTTTCCTGTTTTTGTATCCATTGTATATGCATAGTAACAACTTGGTGAACGTACTAATTGGCTAACTACAACTCTTTCTGCACCATTTATTACAAATGTTGCTGTATCAGTCATAAGTGGAAAATCGCCAAGATAGATTTCTTGCTCTTTTATTTCTCCAGTCTCACGATTGAAAAGTCTTACTTTTACATGTAATTTAGTTGAATATGTAGCATCTCTCTCTTTTGCTTCTTCTACTGTGTATTTTGGTTTTTCATCCATACGATAGTCTAGAAATTCTAATACTAAATTTTCTGAGTAGTCTACTATTGGAGAAATGTCTTTTAAAACTTCTCCTAATCCTTCGTTAATAAACCAGTTGTATGAATCTTTTTGTACTTTTATTAAGTTAGGCATTTCTATAAAATCGCCTATTTTTGAAAAAGATTTTCTTGTGGTTTTTTCATGCTTTACATCTTTAACTTTTACCAAAGTTAATCCCCCCTAAATAAATTTAAGCAGACTTTATCGTATATTTTATCAAAAAAAGTCCTTCTTAATATATATTTACTTTTACAGATAGTTAGTTCCTGCCTTATAACTAATTTTCTGTAATGTAGGATATACTTAATTCCTCTTTTTTCGACAATTTACATAAATAAATTACAGAAGGCAAAAGAAAGGTAAACCGACAGTTATAGTCGATTTTACCTTTCATTTATAAATTAAGTTATTTCACATTAAAATAATTTACCATTTACTAGCCCTCTTAGTTTTATTTCCGTACATTTATATACTTTTATTATTATACTATTTTATTAAAGGGCTTGTCAAGGTGTTTTCATAAATTTCTATATATTTTTTATGAGTATTTTCCATATATCATTTGTTGCTATTTTACATACATTTAATGCAATACCATATACCATATATTCTCCCCATACTATAATTCCTTTAGCGTCTCTATTAGCTATTAGTGTTTGTGTCTTTAATTTATTTGCCAGTTTAAGCCATTGGCTTCTTTTAGCAATTCCTATATCAGTTAATTTTCCTTTGTCTAAGGTGGTTAAAGAACTATTTTTTTCAATTATTCCATATATTTCAAATTCTTTATTTATTAATTTTTCTAAATATATTAATTTAGCTTTTAATGCTTCTGATTCTTTTCCTTCACAATCTTCATCATCATAGAATTTTATAATATCATTAGGAGTAATCTCATTATTATCATTAAAAATAATTCTATTTATTGTATATATGTCTGACGCTGAAACTTCAAAGTTTATTAATTGTTTTCTTAATTTGTTATTATATTCAAGCGTTTTTACATTTTCATAAACTTTTGGATTGAATATTTCAATATCTTTTTTCTTTAATCTATAATTTTTTTGATTATTTTTCTCAGTGATTTGAATTAACTCTATATATCCTTTTTGTATAAAATTCAACAAAGTTGCAATTATGTGTCTATATTTTATTGCTCCATCACATAAATAACCTATCATTAAAGGGCTTTTTATTTTATCCCATTCTTCAAGGTATTTATTTTCCGCGCTAAAATCCTCATGAAATATTCTATTGAATTCTTTATTAATTTCTTCTTTTGGGTTTATGTTTGATATTTTAAATTTAAAATTTGCGACTTCCCTTTTATTATTTTTAATATATTTTGATATAGCAAATATTATTACTGTTGCAGTTCCAACAATAATTATGGCAATTATCCAAGGTATGTAAAAATCCATTTTTTAGCCCTTTCAATATATTATTTTTATTATTATATCTAAACTCAATTTCTTTTTCAATAGTTTTTTCTGTGCAAATACTGATTTATTTTATAATTCACCTTTCAAAAGCCCTTGTCAAGTGCCAATCTGTTTTCGGGAGGTGTCCCCAAAAACATTTCTTTGGGACATTTTTTCTATATACTCATGTAACATTTCTCTTTAATAAACTTCTTTATTTCTTTTTCATCTCTTCCCTCATAATAAGGAATAAGTAAATCCTTAAATTCTTCTGTTAATTCTGCTGGAATTGCTATTATTCCTTTTCCTTTTGAAATCAAATAATGATTACTATAAATTACTGCTGTTCTTTTATTTCCATCTATAAATACTTGTTTTTTCATTGTGTATAATAAAAGTTCAATTGCTCTGTCTATATCATCTAATTTCCTACTAAAAATTTCTTCTAACTCTTCTTTTATTACACTTTCAATAGGCAAATCTGGTTTCCAGGTTGTTCCACTTATTGTTACTGGTGTATTTCTTACTTTACCCGCTGTATAATAAAATCCTTCTTCTACCATTTTATTTATTTCGCATAATAAGGCAAAGTTTGTATCGCTTAAAATAACATTTTTATTTAATATAAATTCCCAAGCATGTTTTAAATTTACTATTTTTAGTATATCTTCAGTTGTCATATTATTCACTTTTCCACCTTCAATAATGCTTTCTGTATCTGCAAATGTAGTTGCAACACCTTCTAGTACAGCTTGTTTATAAATTGTATCTACTAAATTTCTTTTAGCAAAGTCTATATTTCGTTCTACTTTTTCTGAAATTTCTTCTTCAGTATAATTCATTTGTTTTAATTTTTTTGTTATTTCTTTTATTTGTTTTTTTAATTGTTTTGCTTTAATACTATTGTTTAATACTAAATTATATAATTCATCTGAATATTCTCCAACATATTTTGTTAAAGCAACTCCATCTTCTCTATAATGTACATATATATACTTATTTGAATTATTTTCTCTTATTTCTACTGCTCCATATACAAGTGATTGTAATTCATGTTCAAGAACCTGTTTACTTTGAAGAAGATTCATAATTTCAATTTTTTCTTTCATGATTTTCCTCCTATAAATGTGAAACATTTTTTCTTAATTTGTTTAATTTTGTTTCACATTTATATTATACCACATTTTTTAAAAATGTGAAACTTTTTTGTGTTTTTTTCTTAATTTTGTTTCACATTTGTTTTTTTAAAGCTCTTGTTAAGTTATAAGCTGTTTTTGGGAGGTGTCCCCAAAAACATCTCCAAAAACAGCTAAAACAAATACATAAAATTTTTTATTTTTAAAATTTTTCTATTTTTTCAGTTTTAAAATATATTTTTTTATCTAAAGCTTCTTTTAAAACATTATATAGTTCTTTCTTATCTCCATACCATTGTATTTTTTCTATAAATTCTTTTATATCACACCACTTGTAATCAATATTTTCCTCATTTAATGTTACTTTTTCTTTTTTTACAAATGTTATATAGGCATATTCTGTGCATACCACCTCAAGTGAATTGTATTTAAATATCCAATTTAAATACAGAATATCTTTTATTTTATTTATTCCAGTTTCTTCTTTTACTTCTCGTTTAACAGTTTCTTCTCTATTTAAATCACATTCCTCACATCCACCTGTTACTACATACCAAAATGATTTCTTAAATTGAGGATCATTTGCACTACCTTTTAATAGTAATATTTCATTATATTCATTTACAATAAAAGTTAAAATTTTATCCATATGTATCACCATATATAGCATACCACTTAATGGTTCATTTAGCAATAAATGAACCATTGTGTTTTTCTCACATTTTTAAGTTTATTCTTAACTTTAATATATTTTCTTGAGCATTTCAATCAAACCACGAAGTGAAATGTGAAAAAAGTATATTGAAGTTTAAGCAACTTATTTAAGCTGTAAATAGTGGTAAGCTGTTTTTAGGAGATGTCCCCAAAAACACACCTTTCAAAATCCCTTGTCAAGTGCCAAGCTGTTTTTGGGAGGTGTCCCCAAAAACAGCTCTAATCTATTGTTGTAGATGTTCTACCTGTTCCTATTACAGCTTCTAATAATGCTCTCCAGGTGTTACAACCAACAATTCCATCAACAGATAGTCCAGATACTCTTTGATAACTTTTTACTGCATTTAATGTTTGAGCACCAAATACACCATCTAATCCGCCAGTTTTATACCCAAGTGTATTTAGGCAGTCTTGTGCTATAAGTACATATGAGCCTCTTGAATTGCTTCTTATTGTTGGAAAACCTCCTGTACTACAAGCCGGCGAGCCACGGCGTTTATCAAAATGCACCCACGTTGGAGTTAAACTTTTTGGTTCTACATAACTCCACAGACCTGAATTTACAACACTGGTATATAGCTGTGCTCTACGAGCTGGTGTCAAAGTTTGACCTGCATCAAAAGCAAGACCTGCATAATGTTGTGAAAAATTACTATGTCCTCCCTCCCATGGTCTTTTAAATGCATATCCAACTGGTATTGGTCCTCCAAAAGCATATCTTTGACTATTCCATGCTTGCATACATCTTTTTTCTGTCCATAAGGTTTGACTTCTACTTGAACCTCTAAACTCACCAACTGTCAATGTACGACCTGTAACATATGGCATTGCTTCTTGTTCCCCTCTATAAAAAGTTTCCATTCTATTTGTATCATTATTATATACTTTAATTTTTGCCATAATTCCCTCCATACCATATCGTATGCTGTAATTTAATTAATTGTTACTTTTTACTCCTTTACAAACTATTTCTTTTTATATATAATTGCATTAATATTTTAGGAAATGAGTGGAAATATGAAAAGAAATTGGATTTTATGGTTTTGGATAATTTTTATTTTTGCAATTTCAGCTTGGGATAGTTTTGGCTATTTATTTGAAGACATTAATTTGAATCCATTTGATTATGCAAGGATAACTGATGTTGATTATAAAGCTATTTTGGTTGATGAGCCTTCGAGTAATGGAAAAATTGTTGTTACTGAAAGACTTACTTTTGATATTCATGCAGCTTCGAAAAATAACCTTTTTTGGGAATTATGGAGAGATTTACCTGAAAGCTATGTAGATGGTGTAAAAGTAGATTATAAGGTTAATTCAGTGAAACAGATTCTTGATGATGGAACAGAAATTATATATGGCGAGAGTCCTAAATTATACTGGAATGATTCAGATTATACTTCTACAATATACGGTCCTGGTAAATGGTATCACAGTGAAGGGCCATATAACGAGTCTGCAAGAAGATATGAGTGTGTATTTTTTTATGTTGATGGATTATATAGAGAGAATGTGACATTTGAAATCGAGTATGAAATGAACAATGCTGCTTTACGTTATGATGATTGTTCTGAACTATATTTATCTTTTTATTCTGAGGATAGTGTAAAATATTTGAATTCTTTTAAAGGTCAAATATTAATTCCTCAAAAAGATATGCCAAGTTCGGGTAATTATGAAATTCATACATACGGAACAAATTCTAATGATTTTCCATTTGAAGAGTCAGATACTCTGAATCCTGGTTTTCATACTATTTCGATAAACTTGGATAAATCTAGTTTAAATTTCAAACCATATAACGAGTACCTAGAACTTTCTTTAGTTTCATATGGAAAAGATAATCATATTTTTACAGATTATGCTTCTTATAATGATTATTACAATGACCCTGTTCTAGCTGAAATATGGCAAGAACAATCTGAATATGATAATTCATATCAGCATTACAAAAATATGAAAATTGTTGTATTTTGTATACTTTTAGCAGGTTCTGTTTTAGTAATAGTATATACATATACAAAAGATAAGAAAATACGAAATAAATATGTTTTTTATCATCCTTCAATGCAAATGAAATATTTTAGAGAAATACCAAGTAACCTAGACCCAATTTTTGCTTCTAATTTAGTATTTTGCAAAGATAGGAAAAAGAAAAATAAACATGATTCTGATGGCTATTCTTCTCTAATGCTTAGTTTAGTTAGAAAAGGATATATTGCACTTGAAAGAATAAACCCTGCTGGAGATTGGAATTCTAGAAATGTTAAAATAATTGTAAAATACAAACCAACGCCTGCTTTTTATGATATGGCAGGTCAAACACCACCAGTAACTCAAACTTTTGAAAGTCTTACTCAAAATGAAGCAAGTTACTTTAATTTGATTGTAAGACATTCTGCTGGTACAGAAATATCTATGTCTTTATTCCAAGCACGTATTTCAGGTGATTATGAGAATACCAATTCTTTTGTTAATGGCATAAAACATTCTATTGTAAGTATTGGTACTTCACAAGGATATTTCCAGAAAGCAGATTATGATGAACCTCAAAGAAAAGTAAATTCATTAGCAAAAATGTTTTTAATTATTGGTATTTTACTTGTAACATTAGTAAACTTTATATCACATTTTACACATTTAGACTTTGCTTTTGGCGGTTATACTATTTTAGGTATTGTGTTTATTATAAGTTCACTTTATTTAAAACATTTGGCTAAAAAATATGTTTTACTTACTCAATTTGGTGAAGATGAATATTCTAAATGGAAAGGCTTATATGATTTTCTAAATAGTGAAACACTAATGAATGAACGTACTGTAATTGAATTACCTTTATGGGAAGAATATTTGGTTTATGCAACTGCATTTGGTATTTCTGAAAAAGTTATTGCTGCATTAAAAATTAGATGTCCAGACTATCAAATGAGTCCTATATTAAGTAATCCTTATTATAGTTCTGTTCACTTCCACCACTATGGTCATACATTTAATTCTGCTATACGCACAGCCTCTCATACATCTTATAGTGTAGGCTTTGGAGGACATGGCGGATACGGCGGAGGCGGCCGTGGAGGCGGAGGTGGCCGGAGGAGGTCATTAATTTAAATTTGTTATATTTTTATCAAATGTTTTATATATGGTTTTGGAAATATATTTTTCAGCGATTTTTAAAATATATTTATAATCTTTAATATCGTCTGGAAAATATATTCCACCTTTTTCTTTATTTTTTATCATCCAACATATTGCTGATAAAGCAGACATTGCGACTGGTGTAATTGTTGGAGTTTGCCAATATGAGTCTTTTTTATTTTTATATAAATATGAAAGTTCTATTCTATTTCCTACCCATACTGGACTAAATTTTTCTCCCATTATAAGTACCCCAACATATTCAGTACCAGATGAAATTTTTTCTTTATAAATAATTTCTGCCTTTTTAGGATATATATGTCCTCTGACAATAGTTTCACCATCTTTATTTTCACAGTCTAATGGTTTATTAGGGTCTGGATTTGGGTATTCATTTACTTTTGAATCTTGCATATATCTTCTTGCATATTCACAAGGAGAATATATAAACATGACTGTTGGTCTATAAATTACCTTTTCGTCTTTTTTTACTTCTAAACTTTTTGCTATTGTAATTGTTTCTTCATGAGGAACTATAAATCCTTCAAATTCACCATTTGGATAATATGTACGACATTTTGTATTTACTGCTAGTTTTTTTAATTCTATAAATCCATTTTTATAATCTACAAGATTGCATTCATCTTCAAAATCTATTTTTTCATGTGTTCCTATATCTATTGTTGCTTCACTTAACATTTCAAAGAAAAATGAATCTATACACCATGTATTATATAATTTTTCTGGGTTGTACTCATCTTTTACTTTTTGCAAATCTATATCATTTACATGTATTGTTTTAATTCCTAATTCTTTTGCCACTTCATTAAATTTATTATTTTTTATTAAATTTAATAAGTATTTGTTTTTCTTAAACTGTGTTTTTACAATGTATTCAATTCCAGCCTTAACAAAGTGCGAAACAAGTCCTGGGTTATTACCATGTTGCATAACTATTGGATATTTGTTTTTACCTTTTTCATGTGAATATTTTTCTTTTATTTCACTTTTTATTATATTTTCATTTAATATACTATACCAGTTTTCTGGCCAGTCCGCTTCTCCTGTATTTATATACATTATATTTTTTTCAGCACACCATTTGCAAATATCTTTTGTTCCTACTGTATCTGCAAAGTCTATTAATAAATCTCCTTCTTCTAAATATTTACTAAAAATTTCTTCAAAATTTTCCTTTGTAATTTCTTGTGTAATAAAATTTTCTGTCATACCCCCTAAATCAATAAATGCCTCAAATTCATATTTATTTGTCGTTATTACATAATATTTGTTTTCATTAAATTTTATTTCTTTTTTTACTTTTTCGAAAAAACTTTTTCCGACTGCTCCAAAACCAAATTGAACAATTGTTCCTTCAAATTTAATCATATAAATTTCCTTTCTTGTTATTACCGTTCACAACTTTAATTTTAGCTTTAATATATTTTCTTGAGCATAGCGAACTGCGAAGTAAAATGTGAAAGAATGTATATTAAAGTTTAATCAAATTATTTAAGCTGTAAATGGTTTTATTTGAACTATTTTAGGTTCTTCATAACCAAATGTAAATAAAATTTTAATTCCTTTTTCTTGAAATTTATATAAAATCTTTTGCAAATCTTTTTGTATTTTTTCTGACCTTATTATAATTTTATTAATATCATTTTTCAAAAAATATTCAGCTGTTGGCAAATCTTGAGGATAGATATCCCAACTATTATCAAAAATGCTAATATCCATTTTATATCTATTCATTCTATTCGTATCTAGCAAAAATGCTGGAGGTGCATTATCACTTATTTTTATTTTTTCTAGTTCTAAAGCGCCTTTTATTAGTCCTAATTTTATACAATTGTTATCTACTGTTGCAATTGCGCCTGCTTGCTCATCTGTACCATTAAATATTTGCACTGGTCTATATCCCATTCTAGCTAATGCAATTCCTTCTTCTATGCTATCATTTCCTGGCAAATCTATTATAATTGCAGTGTTTTTCTGACCTTCATTCAAATATTGTATTTTTGGAATTATAAACTCACTTACTTCATATAGTTTTGTATTTTTATTAATTCCTATAAATGGTACTGGTCTAACCCAATCAACCCATTTTGCACCTTCTTTTGCCCATATTTTATATATATCTTTTCCGGTCATTTTATCCCCTTTCTATTAATACTGGAATATCTGCTGAATTCGAATCTATTCTTGGAACAGTGCTTATTCTTGCATAATATCCCGCATGCTTTCCATTTACACAATATGAACCTATACAAACATGAAAGCTTTCTCCATTTTCGCCTAATATTTTTTTACTTTTAAATTTCTTTTGAGCAATATATTTATTAGGATGTTTTTTTACATCTTTTATTATTTTTTCATATTCATCATCTATACAAGCTTCTTTTATGGATATTTTTTCTCCAACTCTACCACATGCTGGTTTATATATATATTCTGGGTTGTTTTTTGCTACTTTAACTTCTATTGTTTTTGGGAGTAGTTTTTTCCATGTATTAAAGCTTGCCCCATTTTTTTCAAGTTCTTCCCAGATTAGTGGAAATCTTTTGGTTTGTGCAAACATTGCTATTGGGTGATTGCATGATGTAGTTATAGTATCAAAATAGCCCTGCCAATGTTTTGGTTTTATTTCTATTAACCACTCAAGTGGTGTAAATCTAATTATGCAATCTAATTTTCCAGTATTTCCATATAAAATACTATATGCTTCTTTATTCTTAAATCTTATATGATCTGCTGCACCATATATAATGTTAAAGCCTATTTTTTGTAATTTATCCCCTAAAAATTGCATAACTTGTCTATCATCACTATATGAAGTGCAATGAACAAGCATTATTGTGCCATTTTTATGTACTTTTTCTTTTATTGCTTCAACTAAAATATCCCCAAAGTTTATATACCAATATTTATTTTCGTTTAATGTATCAATTGCTATTTGAGGCATTATAGAGGCTTCTGCGAAGCCTCCTGGAACATCACTATTTACTTCGCTTATGTTCCATTTATTGTCCTCTGTTGGATGAAAATCATATCTATTTAGTCTTATATGTTTTTCTGGTGCATAGTTTTTCATTTTATTTATTTCAAGTTTGATTTTTTCTGGTAGTTTTAAGTTTTTAGCTAATTTTAAATTATTATTTATAATTTTATCTGCTATTTTTTTTTTTTTATTTAATTTTTTTTTTAATTTCTTTAATTCTTTATGCTCAGCATTTGTTATTACTAAAGCATATTTTGCAATGGTATTGTTATCTAAAAACTGTGGATCCCATTTATATGCGTCAAACATAAGATTTATTCTATATTCATTATATTTTTCTTTAGGTATTGGTACTAATTTCATAATTTTACCCTTTCTAATTACAGCTTTTTATTCAAAAAAGTTTCAATATATGTTCTTGAAAATTTCAAGTGAACGTATGCGACGTAGGAGCGAAGTGCAACGTGCAAGCTGGAGCGAAGCGACCCGCGTAGCGAAATTAGAAAGAACATATATTGAATTTATTCACTAGGAACAAGAAGTTTAAATATATAGCTATTATTACTTAAAGTTTATCACATTTATAATAAAATAACTACTATTATCTATTTATTTTTAAACATTGTCCTGGGTAAATTAAATTAGGAT
>CALXZS010000015.1 GCA_944393305.1 uncultured Clostridia bacterium
AAATTAGTAATAAAAAATAGTAACTATGTATAAATTTCCCAAAAATAATAGAAAAATAATTGACAATTTAATTTTGTATATATATAATCTATAAAAAAGGGGAACAAAAAAATGAACGAAATCGCTGAAACCCTTGGGGCTGTATATATATATATATATATTGTTGGATTTAACAAAATAAAATTATGTAAACGTAGCAAAGCTATGTATTTTAATGAACCCAAAATTCATTTAGATACATAGCTTTTTTTCTATGCAAAAAATTATGAAAGGATAAAAAAATGGGAGATAGTGAAGAAGAAAGAAAAGAAGCAGAAAAAAGAGAAAAAAGAAATAGCATAAATAGAAGAATTAATACTTTAAATAATCAAATTGATGATTTAATTAATGAAAAAAATAAATATATAAAAATGAAAAATAAAATAAATGAAGCTTTACCAAAATTAAAAGATGGTAAAACAAAAGTTAGTCAAAGTAGTAGTGAATTAAAAAAAGCTTATACGAGTCAAACGGCAAAAAATAAAGATAAAGATTTTCAAACAGTTATTACTAATGTTGGAAGTGTAATAAATAAATTAAATAATTCAGTATTACCAGCAATAGAAACAAAAATAAATCAACTTAACAATCAAATACAAGCAAAAAGAAATGAAATAAGTAGTTTAAAATATGAACTTAGTTGTTTATAAAAAATAAAACATAAATTAAAGGAGGAAATTTGAAATGGAACAATTAGGAGGAAAATATTTACCAATAGGAACAGTAGTAATGCTTAAAGGTGGTACAAAAAGAGTTATGATAGCTGGATTTTGTGCAATAGAAGGAAATGACAAGAAAAAAATGTGGGATTACAGTGGATGTATGTATCCAGAAGGATTTTTAACATCAAATCAAACTTGCCTATTTAATCATGATCAAATTGAAAAAATATTTCATATGGGCTTAGTTGATGATGAAGAAAAAAAGTTTAAAGAAACTTTAAACAAAATAACAGATGTATTAGAAAAAGCTAAAGAACAAAGAAAAACTGAAAATGTAAAAAATAATTAGTTAAAAAAAGTCATCAATGTTAAAACAATATAAATTGAACAAATGAAAAAGGTAAGAAGTAACAAAAGATAAAAACAATGGAAGTAAAAAATAAATAATAAATGGAGGAATTAAAAATGGCAAAAATTCAAACAGTTGATTACGAAAAAATGCCTAGCGAGGCAAAACAAATGAGACAGGAAGGAAATGCACTTAATAATGAAATGACAAATGCATATAACAGAGTTAAAGAAATGCATAGTTCATGGTATGGAAAAAGATATAATGAATTAGCTAAATCATTTAATGGTATGGTACCTCAATTAAATGAATTATTAGAATTAGTAGTAAGAGAAATACCATCAACATTAGAAACAATAGCAAATAACTATTCTCAAGCAGACAGAGGACAAAATGCTACAACAGTAGATAATACAAGTGCAAAGAAAATTGAGAATATACCTATTACAGAAGATGTAGGAATGAGATTTATAACATCAACAGTAGAAAGCATTCAACAACAAGTAGAAACAAATTTCCAAAATGCTGTTGAGCAAATGAATAAAATTGAATCTATATTCAATAAAGTTACTTGGGAAAGTGAAGCAGCTGATGCATTTAAAAGTAAGTTTGCAAAACTAAAATCAAATATTATTGAATCATTCAACAACATTAAGAGTCAATTCACAAAATTAATGAATCAAACAAAAGAAGATGTACAAAGTGCAGAAAGTGCAAACACAGTACAATAATAGAGAAAAGCATATGCAAATATTGTATATGCTTTCCTAAGTAATTAGTAAATAATTATTTAGGAATGCATATATAGCAAAAAATATTTTTCAAAAGCAGAGAATAATGAACATATGAATATTGGAGGAAAAAATGGGAGCAATAAAATGTGATACAGATTCATTAGAGAACAAAGTAAATGCAAATTTGAAAAAGGGAAAGAATAGTTTAGAAGAGGGCGCTAATATATTAGAGTCAATTTCAATTCCATCATCTTTTTCACACTATTCTACTTTATCGAGAATGCCTAGTACAATAAAGGATAATGAAGAAAATTTAAATGGATTTCAAAAATGGATAAAGGATATTATTGATAAATTTACAGGGGCAGATAATGCTACAAGATCTGCAATAGACAGATTGACTGATGATTTTAATAGCTTTGATTTAGGTAATGGACAAATGACAATGGTGCAAGAAGAGGAAGAATTAAATCCATTTGAACAAATTGGAAAGTCAATTACAGATTTTTGGAATTCTCTATGGGGAGAAAATGAGGATTTACAAAATACAAATGCAAATGTATCTAATTCATATGAAACACCAGTATCATTAGTGACACAAATTAGTAATGGTTGGAACAGCATGGTACAAAATGTTCAAGATGGATTAAATACAGCTAATGACGCAATAGTAGATGGTTGGAATAACTTTACTAAAAGCGTTAGTGACTGGTTTAATCAAGCAGGAGAAGTGGTACAAAACACATTTGATAAAATATCTGAAACAGCAAGTTCAATAGCTTTTAAAATACGTGAAGTAACGCAAACGGTTGTAAGTAGTGTAGTTATAGGAGTAGGTAGTATTTTAAAAGGTATTACAGAGTTTGTAGAATCTTTAGTGGATGCAGTAGCGATATTGGGAACAGCTACATGGACTTTTTTAGTATTTGTAACTGATACTGTTCTTTATCTAGGTGGTGCAGAAAATAAAAGTTGGGATGACTATATTAGATATATAAGTACAAATAGTTTAACAATGAGAATGTGGAAAGGTGTAATGGGTTTCGTATCTACACAATATGTGAATAATGCTTGGAATGATTTGTTTGAACATACAGCCGCAGGACAGTATTTAGATAGTCATGCAATAGGAATATTTAAGCATGATGGAATTGGAAGTCAAATTTCTTCAGGAATAGGATATGTTGCAGGAATAGTAATAGCAACAATTCTTACGGGAGGAGCCGCAGGTGTTGGAGCAGCTGCATCGGCTTCAAGTTCTGCCACTATTTCAACAGGAATTGCATCAGTAGCAGCTTTAGGAAAATATACATCAGAAAGTTGGAATGAGGATAAAGCAAGTTCATGGTTAGGAATAGAAGAAAGTTATAAAAATGGAGAAATTAGCCAAGAAGATTATGAGGCAATGGTGCAAATTAGGAACTTGTCTGATGAGGAATGGCAAAATGTATATAATTCATATTTAGCAGGAGAAATAACAGAAGAACAATATTTGTCTATGAAAAATATAAGGGAAATGCCAGAAGATTGGAGAACAGTAAGTAACTTAGGAAGTGGTCTAGCATATGGAGCGGCAAGTGCAGCTTGGGAAGGAATTCAATGGTATGTAGGTGGTAAATTAGCTGGAGTAAACTTTTCATCAAGAGCAGTAGGAACAGCTGTAAATTTAGGAACAGATACGGTATTTAATTCATTTGATACACCATACAGAGCAGCAATAGATAGTATAACATCAGGGCAAGATTTTGCAAAAGCTTTTGAAGAACAAGGTGGATGGTCAGGTGTACTTTCTAATGCATTAATTGGATTGGTTGCTTCTGGTGCAGGAGAATTTTTTAGTAATAAAATAAAAGTTAGTAATATAAAAGAAAATGTTCAGATAGATGAAAATATACAAGACCAATTTACGAATTTGGATGATATATATGGATATAACCCAGATTATTTATTTGAAATTACACAGAAGGCAAATGGTTATTATGGAGTAGATCAAGGAGTTCTAAAAGATTTATATGCTTATGAAACTCCAGATGGTAAAATAATTAATGGAAGAGAAGAGCTCAGATATATTACTTACAGAGATGCTGGCATACCATTAAGAAAATTTGCCCAAACACAGGAATATATAGACCTGAAAAAATGGATACAAGCTAATTACAAATTGTCAGCTCGTGAATCGGCAGCAATAATAACAATGCTTGATAGTGTGGGAGCATGCTCATATGCAGAATTATGCAATGAATTTATAATGTACTTTACAAAAAGTAAAGAGCTAAGCAATATATTCCTAGAAAAGTATGGCTTTCCAATTATAGAATTAACGGAAGATAGTAAAGTGAAAATTAATGATAAAAAATTAATATTAGATATGTTTATAACCGTTAATGATCTTAGCAATGGAGGAAATTTAATAATAACTTTACCTAATGAGTCCAAAATAATAGATTGGACTGTTGCTAAAACGGATAAAAACGGTTATGTTGAGATTGGTGATTCGCATATGCAACAATATATGTCAAATGCTAAAGGAAAAAACAAAACACTTATTGATAGATATTTACAAGCAAAAGGTTTTGATAAAGAATATTATACAACTGTTTTGAGAAAATTTGAAATTGGTGAAATAACTAATGAAGAAATGCAAAGAGTAATAAACGATGTGGCAATGGCTATGTCTTCTGGAAAACAAATACATATGGGGATATATTCAAAATATGGAAATATAAGATTTTTAAATCAAGAAGGTAATTTAAAATGTTCTACGAATACTTGGAGTGAAGGAGATGGACATGCGGTATATATAACGGGAATATGTCAAATGGGATTTATAGTTAGTTCTTGGGGAGAAAAACTTATTATTCCATTTGAAGATTTGATGAATTCTGGAAGCTTTATAATATCTGCTAGTGAAATTATAGATAAAACCAATAACATTACACAAAAATTAAATTAATTATAAGAGGAAAGGAAAATGCTTATGAAAATTATTTGTTTTGATGAATTATCAGATTTACAACCAAAACTAGAATTGGAAAAGGTAAGAACAATGTCAGAAGAAGAAAGAAAAAAATATATAGAATTATATTGTGCTTATTTAGATTTATTAATTCAGTATTTATGTAAAAAAATTGATTTAATATCATATGAGACTAAATTAAAAAATTCTGGTCTAAATTTTAAAGAGGTAGAAGAAAATAAGATGGATATTTACCAATATTTATCAAGTGACTATCTAAAATATTTCTATCTAAGAAATACATTACATATAAATAGATTAAATAAATTAGATTATGAAGTATTGTTAAATAAACTTGAACGAAATGATATGACCTTAGATGAAGAAGCAGAAAAATTAATTGATAGGACATATGGTAATATAATTCGAGAAGAGGAAGGAACTACAATTTCCTATGGTCCAAATTCTAGTAGCTTTTTTGTTCTAAATGGTAATTTAGTTATTGGGTTTAGATATGATGAGTTTGCGGATTTAGGACTAAGTGATGAAGAATGGGATGAGCAACATGATAAACAAATACCATTTTTATTGAATTGTTTGGCAGAAGTAGAAAATAATGCAAATGAAAAATTAGATATACCTACAAATATAGTCCAATATAGTGAATTTAGTGTAAAAGAAAGAAACTTAAATAAGGAAGAAGCGAAGAGTAGATGAAAAATTAAGGGTGTGATATAATGATAGTTACATTAATTGGAAAAGATACAATATATAAAACAGCCTTACCTAAAATAGCAGTAGGAAATTATTGGCTGACAGGAGAAAAAGGTAAAAAATTAATAAATATAGAAGCAAAAAATGGAGAATGGATAATAAATAGTTCATCACATATAAAAGTATTAAAACCAGAAGCAATTAAAACACTAAATGTTGCAAAAGTAGCTAAAAGTGAAATTAATATATTAAATACAGTTACTTTAGAAGAATATAGCATAAACTATTTATATATAGGAGATTTATCAAACAATTTATTTGTATTGTATTGTTCTCCTTCCTTTGAAGATAATTTTACTAATTTAAAAATAAATACTCTACAAGAAATAAAAATAGGAAGCGGAATAAAAAATGATATTATCTATCAAAATCCTTTAGTAAAACAAATTCAAGCGAGGATATTTCTTAGTAATGGAAAAATGTTAATTGAAAATTATGATAGTGATTTTGGAACTTTTATAAATAATATCCCAGTAGGAAGGGAACAAAAGCTCTTATTTAATGGGGACGTCATTTATATAATGGGACTGAAAATTATTGTAGTAGGACGAAATGTATTTATAAACAACCCATTTAATAAAGTAGGATTTAATCAAAATATATTTGAAATAGATGATTTTAGTCCAGAACCTATTGAAACAGATTTAGAAGAAGAGGAAGATGATGAAAAACTAGAAATATACTCTGATGACGATTATTTTGCTAGAGCACCGAGAATAATTAATATAATTGAAAAAGAGATAGTAAAAATAGATCCACCACCACAAAGTCAAGATAAAGAAGGTATGCCACTTATATATGTACTAGGGTCTAGTTTAACAATGGGCTTAATAAGTGTAGTTACAATGGCGTCAACAATAGATAGATTAGCGAGTGGAGAAACTACCTTAAAAGACTCTATATTTTCAATACTTATATCTTTAGCAATGTTAGTATCAATGATACTTTTTCCAATTTTAAATAGGAGATATGATAAAAAGCAAAAAAAGAAATTAGAAAAAACAAGACAAGAAAGATATAAAAAGTATATAAACTCAAAAATAGAGCAAATAGACGAAATAATGGAAAAACAAAGAAATATACTCTTTGAGAATTATATTTCAGGAGAAGAATGTGCAAAAACAATTATTGAAAAGGGTCCTAGATTATGGGAAAGAAAAATTGAAAGTGATGATTTCCTAACTGTTAGAGTTGGAATAGGGGACTTGCCTTTAAATGCTGAAATTCAATATCCAGCTAAAGAATTTACAATGGAAGATGATAATCTAGTTGAAATATTAAACACAATTGCAAATAAATCTAAAATCTTGAAAGATGTACCAATAACATATTCTATGGTAGAAAAAGATATATCAGCATTAATTGTAAAAAGCAACCCAAGATTAAAAGAAAAGTTTATACAAAACCTTGTTATTCAATTAGTAGCACTTCATAGTTATAATGACTTAAAATTAGTATTTTTACTTAATAAAGATACAGCATGGAAATGGGAACATTTAAAAACATTGCCACATATATGGGATGATACAAAGCAAGTTAGATTTTGGGCAGATGACTACAATGACATGAAGGAAATATCTACATACCTAGAAGCAGAGTTAACAAATAGAATAAATGTAAAACAAAGTGATGTAGATTATAAAAATTATAGACCTTATTATTTAATAATTACAGATGATTATAAAAAAATAGAAAATTTAAAAATAATAAATAACATTCTATCAATGAAAAGAAATTTAGGGTTTAGTCTATTTTGCATAACAGACAACCTATTACATTTACCAAATGAATGTAAGCTATTCATCAAATTAGATGAAAATCAAGGTTCACTTTATGAAAATGAAATGACATATGAAGCTGAAAAAGACTTCAAATTTGACTCAACTTATACATTTTTCTTTGAAAATTTAGGAAAAAGACTTTCTAATATACCTATAAAAATTACATCATCAGGAAAAAACGGTCTTCCTTCTACATATACCTTCTTAGAAATGTACGATTCAGGAAAAATTGAGCAATTAAATGTACTCGAAAGATGGAGAACAAATGACTCTACAATTTCATTAAAAGCTCCAATTGGAATAGACAGTGCAGGAATGCCAATTGTATTAGATATACATGAAAAATTTCATGGTCCACATGGACTTATTGCAGGTAGTACAGGTTCTGGTAAAAGTGAATTTATAATAACTTATATATTATCTTTGGCAGTAAATTACCATCCAGATGATGTAAATATTATAATAATAGATTATAAAGGTGGTGGACTAGCAGGAGCATTTAAAAAAGGAAAAATAAAATTACCTCATTTAATAGGTACTATTACAAATATAGAAACAGTTGGGTTACAAAGGTCACTTGCTTCAATACAGAGTGAACTTAGAAGAAGGCAAATTAAATTTAATGAAGCCAGAGATAAAACAGATGAAGGAACAATAGATATATATAAATATCAAAAGCTTTATCATAATGGACAAGTTGATGAACCTATACCACATTTATTAATTATAAGTGATGAGTTTGCAGAACTAAAACAGCAACAAGAAGACTTTATGGATGAATTAATTAGTGTAGCAAGAATTGGTAGAAGTTTGGGAGTTCATTTAATTTTAGCTACTCAAAAACCTGCTGGTGTAGTAAATGAACAAATTAGTAGTAACAGTAGATTTAGAATTTGTTTAAAAGTGCAAGATTCTTCAGACAGTGTTGATGTAATAAAAAGACCAGATGCAGCTAATTTAAAAGGTGCAGGACAATTTTACATGTTAGTAGGTAATAATGAATATTTTACTTTGGGACAATCTGCTTGGGCAGGAGCTCCATATATACCATCAGATACAATAAAAAAGAATGTAGATAATTCAATAAAATTTGTATCAAATGTAGGTACAGTAATAAAAGAAGTAAATGACAATAAAAAAATAAAAAATAATGCTCAAGGAGAACAACTAACCAATGTTGTAAAATATTTATATGACTTAGCTGAAAAAGAGAATATCAAAGAAAAACCTTTATGGATGGATAGTATTCCAGAAGTTATATTCTTAGATAAAATAAGAACTAAGTATCATATTAATAGTAAACCAGATGAAATTAATCCAGTAATTGGAGAATATGATGACCCATATAATCAAAGACAAGGACCAGTAAAAATCAACTTTTCTAAAACAGGAAATACAATAGTTTATGGTAATGCTGAAAGTGGAAAAGAGTCATTAGTAAGTACATTAGTATATGATATTATGACAAATTATACAGCAGAGGATGTGCAAATGTATTTATTAGATTTTGGTAGTGAAGCATTAAAAATATTTAGAAATAGTCCGACTGTTGGTGATGTAGTATTTCAAAATGATAAAGAAAAAATCAATAGATTGTTCGATATGTTACAAAAAGAAGAAAAAGAAAGAACAAAAATAATTTCAGATTATGGAGGAGATTACCAACTATATATAACATCTAATAATAAACCTATGCCAATGATAATAGTAATAATAAACAATTATGAATCATTTTCAGAAAGTTATGGAAATGAATATGATGATTTATTATTAACTTTAACTAGAGATGGACAAAAATGTGGAATATTATTCTTATTTACAGCTAGTACATATAATGATGTTAGGTATAGATTATCTCAAAACTTTAGGCAAAAAATTGCTCTTCAAATTAATAATAGTGATGATTACTTAAATATATTTGACGGAATAGGTAAGAAAAGACCATCACACTTATTTGGAAGAGGTTTAATAAAAATGGAAGACATTTATGAATTTCAAACTGCAAAAATATGTGATCCTAAAGAATGGAATAGCTTTATAAATAATAAAATAGAAGAACTTAACAGTAAAGCAAGGGTATTTGCTAAAAAAATACCTGTATTACCAGAAAAAGTAACTATTGAGGATGTAAAAGATAAAATAGAAGATTTAACAAATGTTCCAATAGGTTTAGATAGAAAAACAATTGAAATTTGTAATTACGACTTTAAAAATAATATTATTAATATTGTTACAGGAAAAAATATTGATACATCATCTCAATTCATATTTAACTTATTAGAAGTGTTAAAACAAATAAAAAACATTGAAATAACTATTTTGGATGCAGAAAAAATATTTCAAACTGCAAAAGGTACACTTGAATTAAATTTTCAAAATTTTACTTTAGAAATGAATAATGGTATAAATAAAGATAAGGAGAAAGTATGTATAATTATTGGGATAGACAAATTTTTAAATGACCTTCAGGAAGAAAATAGTTTTGATGAATTAATCAAAAAGGCAGAAGAATTAAAAAATTATACTTTTATAGTAGTAGATAGTGTTTCTAAAATTAAAAATAGAGAATATGATAATTGGTTCAAGACATATGTATCTAAAGATTGTGGTATATGGGTTGGAAATGGTATTTCAGACCAATATTTAATAAATGTAAATGCAAGTTTTGGAAGTCTAAATAATAATTGTGGTCAATCATTTGGATATATGATTAAAAGAGAAGAACCTACACAGGTAAAATTATTGGGACTTACTCAAGAAGAAATGTAGAAATTGAAAGGGGTTAAAATGGATAGAATATTCATTAAAGTTTATGTGCCCATGTTAGAAAAAATATATGATGTTTGGATTCCGGCACATAAAAAAATATACAACATTATTATTTTGTTAGTAAAAGCAATTAATGAATTAAATGAAGGATATTATATGCCACAAAAAATGCCACTACTATATGATAAAATAACAGCAGAAAGGTTTGATATAAATATTACTGTAAAAGAGTCTACAATAAGAAGTGGCGCTGAAATAATACTAATATAACTTTGACATGGAGGAAAGATAGGAATGAATTTCTTAGATAATATTTCAAAAAAAGATATAGAACAATATGATGATAAAGTAGTAATGATTAAAGATTTATTGAAAGAAAACAGAAGATTAGTTTCTTTTGTTGGTTCAAGTCAAAGTGGAACATCATTTTTTGTAAATACAATAGCATCATTTTTAGCTATGCAAGGTATAGAAGTTGCTATTCTTGACGCAACAAAAAATAAAAGTTCATATTTTATATACACAAAAAATGAAGAAGTTTTAAGAAGAACAGCAACAGAAAGTATAGATAATTTATCAAACGGTATAGCCAATGGAATAAAAGTAAATGAGCACTTAACAGTTTATACATCTTTACCGGCAAAATATGATACTATAAAAAAAGTCGAACCAATATTACAAACATTATTAAAAAATCATACATTAATATTGGTAGATTGTGATTTTGATACACCTATGACATATTTTTCATATTCACAAGAAATATACTTAGTTCAAACTATGGACATACTTACAATTCAACCATTAACAGAGTTATTATTAAAAATGAAAAATAATGATATACAATTAGAAAACAAAATAAGAGTAATAGTAAATAAATATGTAACATTAGAAAATGTTTCAGAAAGGGAAATTGTAAGTGGTATTTCTTTTTATAATGATCCATCTATGTCATTTATGAGGCAATTACTAAATAAAGCAAATGTAAAATATTGCGTTGTTCCTTTTGTTTTAGAGGCTTATACAAAATACTTAAACTGTGTAGCAAATTGTAATATAGATGTTAGAAGTTTTCCACAACAAGTGGTTCAAATGTTAACAATTATAGCAAATAATATCTGTCCTGCACTTATGCAAAATAGACAGAATAATAATTTGGCAAATAATGCTGAAGAGGTTATGTAATATGAAAGAAATTAGTTTATTAACTTATTTAAAATTAAGGGAAAATTTAAATGGGAGAGAATTAGATAATTCTACAAAAATGACAATAGGAAGAGTAAAAAATAAATTCCCTAATATACACAGATTAATTGAAGAAATTTTTGAAAATTCAATACCTAGATTAAATGTGCGAGAATTTATTCAATTATATACAAAAAATGACGTAGATAGTATAAATGTACTACCAGAAGAAATTGATAAAATATTAAATATATCAAAAGTTTATATTACATTAGATGAATACTATAAATTGATGAATGAAGTTGAAGAAAATAAAGAAACTAAATTTTTAGGAATAACAATTGATGAAAAAGATACAGAAATAAAAAATAGAGTTAAAGCAATACAGGAATTATTAAATGTATGTAAATTTTCTTTAAAATTAAATGAGTTTAAAAAGCTAAGAGAGGTTTCAAAAAATAAAGAAGTAAATTTTTATGCACCACAAAAAAATGGAGAAACAGAAATGAAGTTTACTAGTGAGGCTCTGCAAGCACAAAAAATACTAAATGCCTCATGTATAAATCTAAAAATGGATGAATATAAACAAGTTCTAATAAAATCATTTGAAGAAGTAAAAGGAGATTTTCCAGATTTTAATGGAAATATAATCATGGTAAAAACTTCTAATGCAGAGCTTGCAACAGAAATATTAGAAAAATCATATATAGTTATATCTTCTTTAGGAGAATATATTTTACTAAATGACCAAGTGACATCAGCACTTGAACTATCAGAAAATTTAAAATTAGACAGAGAAACTATTGAAGATACTAATATTTTTGCACAATATGTTTTAAAAGGTAATTTACTATTTGATTTTGGATATAAAGAAAAAATTTCTACTAAAGAAATATATAGAGGAACATTAAAAGAACAAGAAGATACAATGGGAAAATTATTAGAAGAAAGAGATAGATTTGATTTTCAATATGGGGTTTTAACACCAAAAATTGATAATAATCATATAGATTAATAATTGTGGAGGAGAATTATGCCTTTAACAGAAGAAAGAAAAAAAGCATATACTGAAGTTTGTGAGGTTTTAAACCATATGACTAAAACCGATGTAGAGAAAATTCCAAAAGATATTAGGGACTACTATATACAAAATTCAGATAAAACATATAATTTTCAAATAGATGAAACAAAGCCTTTTTCAGAACAAAGTATTTCTTATAATGCTAAATTAGTGCTAGCAATGTTTTATAGAGATTATTGGGCTTCACCAGAAGAAAAAGAAAAAATAATAGCAAAAGAGAAGAATGACATACAGATTGAAAAGCAGAAAGTAGGAAATGATAAAAATGCTAGTTTGTTACTTAGATTAGATGAAATATATAGAATGAAAAATGCAGGTAATACACCAAATATTAACATTACTAATAATAATGTAAAGGTTGAAAATAATAATAATAAAAGTGTACAAACCAACAATGTAAATACAAATATAAATA
>CALXZS010000016.1 GCA_944393305.1 uncultured Clostridia bacterium
ATTAATACAATTAACTTTCCTTTATTTATTTTTCTCATTTGCTCTCCATTAATTATTACTTAGTATTTTTTTATATTCACATAAATTTTGTATTTCTTCTACACTTAATCCTGCTTTTCTTATGTTGTTTATCATTTTAATTTTTTCTAAATCTGTTAATAAATTGTCTAGATTATTTTCAGTAATATCCTCTTTTTCTATATTAAAGTTTAATAACTTATATCTGTCTTTTATTATTAATGCAATGTCTTTCTCATCTAATATTGTTATATTATTTAGTATTGTGAAATATGGAAATTTAACGTATTCTATAAATTCCTTTAAAAAATCGTCTATTTCACTTTGAGTAATTTCTTTGTCATGTTCTATTATTACCCCTACTAAATATTTATAAAATGAACTTGCAAATTTAAATACATCAAGTATTGTGCTTGTTTCTGTTATGTCTTCTGCTATTTTATTGTATATTAAATTCTCTGAAAGTAGTTTATACTCATCTTTTAATTTTAGTATTAATTCATTATTCTTGACAGAGTTTGCATCTTTTTTTGAAAATATACCTGCTTTGTTGTTCTTCCTTATATTCTTCTCATAATTGTCTATTGCTTTTAAATTATCTTTATATGCAAGTTTATTTTTATCTCTTTCTGCAAACTTTTCTTTTACATTGTCAAATATAAATTTATATTTCAAGAAATTTTTATATTCATAAATACTATTGATAAATTTTATAATATTTGTATTTATTTCTTCTACTTTTTCTACATTGCCGTTTTTAATATTTTCTATTAATTCTGTATTCAAATATTTTGTATATATTTTATCTATTTTTTCTTCAGTATAGTCATTTATATTGTACTTCTCATTTAAAAAATTACTTAATATTATATTTTCATCTTCGTTTTTGATTTTATCTAGATTTTTTTTAGTTTGAGCATATTCTATTATTATACTTTCTTCATTTATTTTAAATCTTTTTAGTGTTTCTTGTTTTTTGTTTTCAAAATATTTATCTATTTCTTTTTTATATTTTAAATAAATATTATTTATGCTTACTTCTATATGAATAATAATATCTGGACATTTCCAATATAATTCTTCAAATTTTGCTTTTATTATTTCTGAGTTGACATCTCCTTTTTTCATTTCTTCGAAAAATACTCTCATGTATTCCTCGGCAAATTGACTTACAGAAAAGTCTTCTTCTGAAATTTGAATTCCTATATTTCTATAAATATTTACACAAGTCATTATTTGATTATTTACATTTTCTAAGTTTTCTTTATAATATTTACCTAACTTATATACTTCTTTATCTAAATTTGCTCTTTGATATGAAGTCTTAATATTGTTTAATATTTCTAGTATATCTTCATAATTACTTATTTCTTTTTCTAATTTTTCAATTTCTAAATTTTTAACTGGCTTATATTTTTCTTCATATCTTTTTTGCATTTCTTGTAAGATTTCTTTTTGATA
Source organism: uncultured Clostridia bacterium (assembly GCA_944393305.1). Lineage (GTDB taxonomy): Bacteria > Bacillota > Clostridia > TANB77 > CAG-508 > CAG-793. The sequence continues at coordinate 1,480 of CALXZS010000016.1, forward strand.
TTCTCTATATTCTTTTAATATTTCTTCTATTTTTTCATTGTATTTTTCTATATTTTTAGCATTGTTTTTTGGCATTGTAGATAAAATTTCTTGGTAAATATTTATTTTTTCTAATATTTTCTCGTCCATATTACTTTTCTTCCTTTTGGTTTATTTTCTCTTTTTCGGTTTGATTTATAAAGTCGGTAATTTTATTGTATAAATCTATTAATTCTTTATCTTCTACTTTTGTAAGATCCATTTTTTACACCTCATTTTCCTATCTTATATTATCACATTTATATATAAAATGTCTATATATTAAAAGTAAAAAAAGAGATATGAAAATAACATATCTCCCTTTAAATAATTATAACATCATTAGATTATTCTTGTATTGAAAATTCTAAGTTAAATGCTATATCTGCACCTGATGCTGAGTTTTCGCAGTCAACATCTTGTCCTTCAATCCACATATAAACTTTTATTTTTGTAATACCTGCTTGTAATGTCATAAATGTTTTATTTTCTGCGTTTGCTGCAGTTGTTTCTATTCCTATTGTTGTATCAGCGAAATATGTTGGATTGTCTTCTGCATTTGTTTCTGCAAGTGGTATTCCTGTACCTATTACGTCAGATACTCCTGAATATGCTATTCTAGCCGCACCTGTTGTTGTAGTATCTATATCGTAAGTTTGTTTAGCATGTGTAACTGCTTCTGCTGTATGAACATCGTAGTTTGGTTCCCATATTAAGCTACTTGATCCTTCTAATGCTTCTTGTGCTTCTGTTACTTGTGTTACTGCCTTTGTTCCTTCGTTTATGAATGCTACTCTACCTGCATTTTGAAGTCCTTTGTCTGCTGCTCCTGTATATATAACATTTGAATTTGGAGTTAATACAATCTTTGTTTCTCTATCTACTCTAAGGAACATATCAAAAACTATATATCTTCCTTCTGTTCCGTCTGTATCTGTTTCTTTTGTAGCTGTTAAAGTTGGATCTCCTGTATCACTTGAATCAACTGTTCCATAGAACATATCTAGGTATCCACCAGTTACATTTCCAGCTGTTGAAACTGGCTCTAATACATCTGGCACTTGATTTGCATTTGTTGTATATGCTGCCCCTAATATATCTTCTAATTGTAATATTGTCTTCCAATTATTTGCGTCTGCTGATATTTGCAAACCATTTTTTGCTTCAACATTTACATCTAGTGTACTTACTTTAACAGTTTGGTTTGCTGTAAACCATGCATAAGTAGATGTAATTAATAGAATTGCTAATAATAATAGTAATAAAATTGAATATTTTAAATTTCCTTTTCTTTTTTTATTATCTTTTGACATTTCTTATTCCCCCTTGTCATTAGTCATATATATTTTTATCACACAGATATTCCTTTGTCAATAAAAGTCGAAAAACTGTAAAATTTGTAACAAAAATGAAATATTATTCTGAAATGTGTTCTTCTGTTATTTCCATTGTCATTTTCATTTCTCCGCCAATTATTGCATCAACACAATCTGGGTCATCTCCTTCAAGATATATAACAATTGTAAACTTATCTATATCTCCTGGATTAAATCCTGCTCTTTGTTCCATTAATGCATATTCCTCTGAAAAAAAAGTTTCCGTTCCCTCTTCAGCCTCACCTGTTTGTTCATTTGCTTTTGCATATATTGTTCTTTCTCCATTTCTATAAATCATTACCCTTACAGCTCTATCTACATTTTTAATTACATCATCTATATGAACTCCATACCAATAATTTATAGTATTACTTCCTTGATTTTCAAGATAGAATGTATATGCAATATAGTTTTCCCCATTATGTCCACCATCTGCTTCATCATTTAAATTATCTGGTAGCCAATTTACCGAAATGTTGTCCATAAACTCTAGTTCATCTGCATTTAATATTTGTCTTTGTTCTTTATTTTCTATACTTTCATACATTACTAATCCACTTCTTAGTTCTGATTGTGGGTCAAGTGTTATTGTAAAATCTCCCATATCATATATGGTCCTTAAAATGAAGTATATTATAATTAAGAATATGATAGTTATAAGAATTGCTACCCTTACAACTTTTATTTTTACTTCCCTTTTACGGATTTTATCTGATTTTAAATTTTTTTCGTAATTGGTTATCTTTTTTTGTTCTTCTTTTTTTTCTTTAAGTTTTGGCATTTTTCACTCTTTCCTTTTAATTATATTGATTTATATTTTTTCTTATGGTATAAAATATATCATAAGGAGTTAGACTATGAAAATAAATAAAAAAGTAATTCTAATAATTGTAACCATCATTTTCGCTTGTATCACATTTTTGCTTATTTTTCAAACATATGCTAAATATTTAAGCAGTGCTACTGGTGAAACTAATGTTAATATAGCTAGATGGAATATTAAAGTTAATAATATTCCTATTAATGATAATACTAGCATCACATCTACTATTGCGCCTGTTTTCCCTGGCAATGACAATATTGAAGCAAATGTTTTAGCTCCAACTGCTGAAGGATATTTTGATTTAGTATTCGATTTTTCTGGAGTGGATGTATCTTTCATGTACACAATTTCTAGCATAATTGATGAATCTAGCCCTATAAAAGATTTTGTTATTGTTGGGTATTCTGTTGATGGCGGAGACCGAATCGATTTTACAGATAATAAAATATCTGATACTGTTTTACTAACAGATAATGTTAATACCAGAATCGTTAGAATATATATAAAATGGATAGATGATGAATCTGCAAGTATGTCTAATGAAGAAGATACACTTGTTACTACATCACCAACTCCAGCTATATTTAAAGTAAACATCAACTTTACTCAAATTGTTTAATTGTAATTTTATTTATGTTACTATTTAAAGCTTAAATAAATTGCTTTAAGCTTTAATATATGTTCTTGAACATTTCAAGTGAGCATAGGCGACGTAGGAGCGGAGCGTAACGTGCGAGCGCTGAGCGAAGCGAACCGCGAAGTGAAATGTGAAAGAATGTATATTAAAGTTTAAGCAAACTATTATAATTGTATATTATAAAATTTCTTGTTCCTTACTGTCGCAGCTAAAATTCTTCGAATTTTACAGCTCCAAACTGCGCGGAACTGCGAAATTTCAAATATACAATTATAATATTTAATAATATGCTGTAAATAGTAACAAATTTATGCTTGTGATGCTATCAACTTTAAATTTACTAATAAGCTTTTTTCACCTGGATTTAAAGAATAGTATTCATAAGCTTTTTTTCCCCAATATGTATCAAGTTCATCATTTCCTGATTCATAAGGCCATTCAACTCTAATTTTAAATGTTCCTCTTCCATTTTCTTCTGATAGTTCTGTACTATCTATTTCTATAACTATTTTAAAAGGGTAATCATGGTTTATTTTATTCTCTAAATCTTCTGATGTATAACCTTCTCCTACTGCAAATCTTTCCCCTAAAATTTCTATTGATTCCATTTCATAAGTTAATCTTGCAGGAGCCTCACCTCTATTGTGAACTTCTACAATTTTTTCATAATTATCCATTCCTGGAAAAATTCTATCCAAGTCAATTTCTATATTTGTAATAATCTCTCCATCTCCTGTGACAAAGTCTATATTCCAAGATGTTACATGTGCAGTAATTGATGTTGCCACTTCTGTCGCATATATAAACCAAGCATATGTATTGAAAACTAATAATGCAATTAATATAAGAAAATGTCTTAGTTTTACTTTTTTTATTAGTTCTTTGAATCTATTTAATTTTTTTTTTTCACATCTTCTGATTCTTCACTAGTTTCTTTACTTGCTTTAGTTTCTACTTTTTTTTCTTCGATTTTTTCTAAATTTTCTTCTACTTTTTTTTCTTCAATTTTTTCTAAGTTTTCCTCTTCCTTTTTTTCACTTCTTCTAATAACAAAATCCACAATAAGTTTAGCTATAATAATTGCAAGTGGTACTATTATTAAGAAATAAAATCCATACATATTTTGCAATAATTTACAAATAAAACTTAGTATAACAGATTTATATATTACCTTTCCATAAATTTGGTCTTCTGTAATCTTTGGGTCCTCTTGTGAATTTGCAGTACCTTTTGTAACAAAAGTATATTTTCCGTTTTCTTCAATTTTTTCCACAACTTCGTGAGTGATTATTTTTCCGCTCACATCTCCCTTTATTCCTTTATATGTAACAACATCGCCTTCATTTATTTCTTCCGGTGGTACTTCTTTAGAAATTAATATATCTCCAACTTCATATTCAGGTGCCATACTTCCTGATGCAACACTAAATATTCTTATTCCACCAATTGCAAAATCATTATTTGAAAAACGCTGAATTAATACAACTATTAATATTAGCACTACTAATATAAAAGATAAGATATATAATATATTTCCAATAAATTTTAAAGCTTTGTTTTCTTTTATTTTCTTTAGCATTTTTTAACTCCCTATTTTTTCTAAGTATTTATCTATATGATTACTAAATATTTTTTGAATTTCTTGCATAGTCGCCATCTTTTTATATTTGATAACAGCAAATTTGTTTCCAATCATTTCTTTTAATTCATCTTCTGTAAGTGTATTATCTAAATCCATTATTTTTTCTAACATTTTATCAACTAAATTACTTTTTATGCTATTTGCTTCCTCTTCGCTCTCTTCTTTATCTTTACTTAAAGTATTTACTAATAAATAATCTAGTAAGAATGTTTCATCTGCTAGTTTTTTCAAGTCTCCATCTTCCATATAGTCTTTTTTATCTGTAATATTTTGAGTATTATCATCTATATTTTCTTGAAGATAATTCCATAATTTTACTGCATATTGAAAATTAACATTTTTAAGTACAACATTTGTCTTTTTTATTGGTGGTCTAATTAAAGCAACATGCTTTTTTTCAAGTATTTTATATACTTCTGTACTTGTTAAATCTCTAATTTTCTGTTCTAGCCTATCTATTCTGGCTTCTATCCCTTCTTCACTAAACTGGCTTTCATCTGATTTCAATCTAGTTTTAATATTAAAATTCATTTCAATATCTTCTTCATTTACATTAGTTTTAGCCTTGTATTCCACGTATTTTTCATCTTTAAAATTAGCATTTTGATTTTCTTCTAATACCTTCTTTTTTTGGTTAATAAAAATTTTTATATTTTGAACTAATGTATAAATCAGTTTATTTTCATAAGTATCATAACTTTCTTCTTTATTAATATTTAATATTTTAGAAGGTCTTACATCTCCTGTTTTTTTATTAATATCTTGAATAAGGTTAGTATGTTTTGATAAATGTTTTATACTATCTACGGTTATTTTTCTTGCAAGTTCTATTTTTACAATTTCTTCTTCGTTTATAATGAATCTATTAGGACTTCTAAAAATATTATCTATATATGGTATAGTTTCTTCTATTTTTTCAATCCATTCTGTGTCTTTGAGCGTTTTTTCATAATCTATTGCGACTCTCATAGAAGAATCTACATTATCTGTAAATTTCTTTACATTTTTTTCATTTGTTTTTTCATATAAATTAACAATTTTTAATTCTTCCATCTTTTCCCCTTAAGTTAATTTTTTAAGTCTTAGTATGTATTCCTTACATTCTTTCATTTTATCTTTTCCGAATGTATCATCTAAGAATTCTATATATGGATCTAATTCGTCTCTGATGTATGAAATATTTAATTGTTCAAATTTTCTTAGTATTTTTTTAGCAATAAAGTAATCTACTCCTGCAACTTCATCTCCTCCACAAGCTACAAATACTGGTACGAATTTTTTCATATGAGAAACAATACGGTTACCAAAAGCTATACGAAAATGTTTTATAACATAATCATCCATTTTTTCTATTTTATCTAATGTGGCTTGTGAAATCTGATTATTTTGCATTGCTTCTGCAAATAGTCCATCTAAATATGAATAGTTAATATCCATTGCATCTGTTTCAATTGGAGTAAATGCTTGTCCTTTATCATTGATGTCTATTGGCATAGCTCTATCGTAAACCTTATCTGTTACCATGAATGTAGAGTCGTCGTTGTTAATCGTTCCTATGTACCACATATTTGGCGGTATTTTTAATTTTCCTCCAATTACGTTTTTAGGATCACTTTTCCAACTATTTGGTACAAGTTCTATTACCCATTCATCTTTATTTGGCATTTCCAGAATTGACAACATTTCTGCGAAATAATATTCCACACGTGAAATGTTCATTTCGTCTAGGATTATTGTATATATATCATCTGTATATCCTGCCATATACATTTCTTTTAATACATCAGTTTCATTAAATTTTTTCGTAAATTCATTGAAGTATCCAAAAAGTTCTGTTCTATCCCTCCAAGAAGGTTGTACTGAAGCAACACATGAGTCATGTTTTAAGAATTTTCCCCATGCATATGCAAGTGATGTTTTACCAGTACCAGAAATACCTTGTAATATTACAAGTTTAGTTGATGCTAATGCTGATATAAATAATCTCATCATTTCTGTTGAATAATATAGTCTTAATTTTGATGCTGCAAAGTTTCTAAAATTTTCACATAACTCTGGAAGCGTAAAATTATTTCCATAATTTTTAATTTTGTAATCTTTGTATTCTTCGTCTATTGAATTTAATTTAGCAAATCTAATTCCTTCTCCAGCTTCAGCCTCTGAATTATTTTCTGATTGTTCTAATTCTGGAGATTCTCCTGGTTTTAAGCCTAGTTGGGATACTTTCATAGCTAGTATTTCATCTTTTTCTTTCATAAGACTAGCTACTTTTCCATTTAAATTTGCTACTTCCTCTAGTAATTCATCTTGCTCAATAGCTGCTTTTCTAAATCTTAAATATTTTCTAAGTAATAAGTATATAAGAAAAATAACTAGGGCTACAAATATTATGATAATACCTATTGCTAGAGCTACTAAAATCCACTCTGGCATAGTTAAATCATCTTTATAGTTTCCTAAAATTTCTTTGTATGTATTTATATCAAATATTCTGACTATTCCATCCCAGATTCCTTTAAACATTGTACTAATTCCTGAAAAGAATTGTCCTAAGAATTCATATAAAAATCTTGTAAATGTTTCCATGTTATCCCTCATTTTTCTATATTTCTATTAAATTTCTTATTGTATTTTTTTGCTTTAGTTCATCATATATTTCCAATTCTCTGTTTAATAAAACGTATGAAAACATATTTAATTTTTCTATATTAGAATAATTGATTTCAAATGTGTTGTCCAATATTACTGATATTTTAAATCCATTCCTCATTAATTCTTGGATTTCTTCCTTATATTTTGTATAATCTCTATATTTTATCTTTATGCTTAATTTATCTTGAATTGCTGGATTATCTATTATATTTAGTATTCCTTTTATCTTTTTGTTTTTTTCTAATAGTGTTTCTGAAAACTCTACTATATATTGCTTTTTAAAATCTTGTTTAATTATTTCTTTTATGATTCTTACTGATATTAGGTAATATTCTATATATAACTTATCCTCATTTATTATTCCAGTATTAAATGCTTTTTCTATTGCTATATTACTATATATCATTGGAAATTTTATATTTTGTTTTATATTTACTCTATAAATATTTTTTACATCCTTGTATTGTGTTATTTTTAGTTCAAAATCTTTGCTTTCATATTTTTCTAACAATTCTGTTCTTTCTTTATCCCAATTGTTTATTAATACACATAAATTATCTTTGAAGTCTTCTTCTTTTTTATTTAAAAGTTTGATTCTTAATTTTTCTATGTTTTCTATTTTTTTGTTTAGGTCTTTAGTTATAACCACCTTGTCAAAGTATAAAACATAATAGAAGAAAACGCATATTTTATTGATATTTTCAGGTGTTTCGTCTTCATATTCTGAAAGTCTTGTCTCCAAATTTTTAAGTTCTAACATTATCTTTTTTCTTAGAGGCAACCTTATTTCAATATTTTCGTTAAAGTAATTATTATATCTAGTATCTATATATTTGTAAATTAATCTTTCACATATATCTTTGTTATATCTATATCCTAGAATTAATTTCATATATTTTATGATATAATTTTTAGTTAACTCTAAATATTCATCCATTACATTTATGGTCATTATTTTATCCTTTCCGAATTATCTTATTGAAACATCTATTACTGAATCATTTGAGCCTAATGGATATGTATAATCCTTTGATTTATCTATTTTATAAAATCTAACGTTTTCACTTGAAAGAGCATCTATTTTTATAACTATTTCATTTATATATTCATATCCATTAATTACCTGTGTACCTCTTGTTTCTGCATTTAAGTAATTACTATCTGTCATATCCATTCTAACCTCGTTTGGATCAAATGATAATGTTATTTCTCCCGAATGACATTTTGCTTTGTTTTCATCAGATAAATTCAAATATGTATTAATATCTATTCTTTGTCCTGCCACATAACCATTAAAAGCTTCATCTACAACATAGTATGACTGCGTATTTGTAATATTTAATTCAAAATATGAACTGCCTACGGTATCATCTATTTGGTATGTTACATTTTCCTTTCCAACAGTTAATTTAAATGTGGCATATAACTCTTTTTGATATTCTGCTTCTGATACAGCATGTATTTCTACCCATACTTCATCTCCATTTTCAAATACAGCATTTGGTGTAATTTGCAATGTAAATGTATCTGAGTTAGATGATGCATATATAATTCCACTTTCTTTACTTAGCTGACAAATTATATTTGAAGAAGAAGTATAAGATATGCTATAAGGTATATCATATGTAGCTTTATTTAAGTTATTGTCTAAACTGTTCATATTGATTGTTATTGTGTAATCTTCAACTCCAGACCAGTTATCTATTTCATATTCTGAGCCCTCTTCTGTTAGTTTGTCACTATTAAAATAGAATTCTTTACTTGCCATTAGTGAATGATTTTGATTTCTGGTTATATATCTTGCAAGTACAGATACAATTGAAATACATACTACTGCTATTATAAAAATTATAAGTATTAGCTTTAATTTTTTTATTGCGTTATTCTGTTTTTCATATTGTTTCTTATGCTTTGTCATATATCCCTCCTTAAGTCTCATCTATAATCTGTTTTGCTTCTACACTAACTTCAATCATATCTAAAATATCTTGATAATTCTCATGGTTGTACTGTTCTGGGAAAGTTATTGTTAATGTATAGTTATCTACTCTAGGAGTTGTATATGTGAATGTTTGTTTATCTATTTTGAAAGTTTTAAAATATGTTCCATATTCATCTTGAATTACTTCTTCAGTTGCTTCTACTCTATCTCCATCAGTTTCTTTAAAAAATCTATATTCTAGTGGCAAGTTTGTTGTAGCTTTAACAACTAATTCATACTCTATGTCAACTTCTGCCATTTTATCATCTTTATTATTTGAAACTGAAAAATTATATGTATGTTCTTCTCCATTTGGTACTATTTCTCCCAAATTCAATGTCATTTCTTGATAGTCTTCATTAAACAAATAGAATGCTATATCAATATCAGCATTAGAACTTGAACTACTTTCATATCTTGAAATCGCTAAGAAGAATATTTGCATTACTACTATAAAGCAAAGTAAAAGTAGTATTAATTTTATATATAGCTTTGCCTTTCTTCTATTTGCCACCTTTTTCCTCCACTTTTTCTTTCGGTTTATATATTAAAACAATTCCAAATAGAACAATAGTAATAAATAAAGTTATTAAAACACTTGGAGATGTAAATACTTTTTTCCATATACCCACATTTTCTATAGTGAATTCAACTTTTCCAATTACATCATTTATGCTTATTGGACTATCTTCTGAATTATTGGCATCTCCTTTTGCTATTAATGTATCTTGATTTTTCTCAATTAGTCTATGCGTTATAAAGTAATCTTCTTCTTTGTATACTATAATATCTCCTACCTCTACATCGTTTGTTAGTTTTACAATAACTACATCTCCAATTTCAAGTGTTCCAGACATACTTCCTGTTGCTATTTCAAAAAAAGTATATCCAAAAATATTTGCATAGTCTTTATTTAGTATTTTTGTTTGAACTAAAAAATATATTGAAAATATCAAAATAACTACTGCTATAATTACAAGAATATTTATAATACTATTGCCTATTATTTTTATTACTTTTTTCATATACCTTGTATTTCTTCCCCTAAGTATTGAGTAACTTTTACATTTACCGGTATTTGAATTTTGTTATTTTCTATACTTCCTATTTGAGTGTCTTCTTCATCTGTTGTTTCATCTTGTTCCCATTTAAGAGTTACTGTTATGTTATTTTTTATTCCTTGTTTTATTTCACTTAGTAAAATAGTTCCTGTATAGGTATTTTCTCCTGTTTTTATCAGTGTTTTTCCTGCTTCTGTTTCTTCTATTGATTCCACTTTTAATTTTGTATTTTCTAAGTTTGAAAAATCTAGAGAAACATCGTATCTGATTGATACATCAGTATTCTCTGGATCTATTAATATGTTAAAGTTTCCTGAATCTCCAGGCGCAATTTTTCCAGCTTGTGTATGGTTACTTCCTACAACATTTATTTTGTCTATAACAAATTCTTTGTTTGTTCCGTTTGTTATATCGGTATTGTTTATAAGTATTCTCCATGTTGCTTTGTCTACCATAACATCTCCTGAAATCTCACTTTCAAATACGGCATATGTAAATACTATTGTTAATATTGCTATTATTAATGTTATAATAACAAGTATTATTAGTATTGTTTTTTTCATTTAGCTTCCTCTTTTTCTTTTTTTGAGTCTCTTATTTCTGCCACTATTATATATATTTCATACATAAATGCTATTAATGATGGGAATACAATTAAGAATAAAAATCCCCATTTTGATTCTAATACTGATAAAATTCCTCCTACTACGCCAATTTTTGTAGCAGTTTTTGCAGAGCCAATTACATATTCACTAGAAAGTGTTAATTGGTCATTCATAGTATATGTTGTTTCTTTAGCAGAAACTTCTTCCATTTCTGTTACTTCTCCTAAAGTTATTTCCATATCTCTTCCATATGTATTATAGAAAAATACTTTATCTCCAACTTCTATTTTATCTTCTTTGTTGGCGATTACTAAATCTCCAGCGCTAAAATCTGGTTCTAAACTATTATTATCTATTATGATTAATGAATTATTTCCAAATTCACTTACTTTATAATCATTGTATGATAATAAACATACTGTTACAAATACGGCTATTATTGCATA